>JAPKXU010000250.1 GCA_026394655.1 Methanoregula sp.
TGATATTTTCCGGTGAACGCATATTCAGTACCCCCTTTTCGTGCGACATCAAATTGTCCGGGTGTAAGTGCGGCCCGCCATTCGTCATCGGTTTTTACGACCGGTGCAACATCCTTTACCGTACCTGCACCTGCATCAAAAATGGGGACGGTGGTACCGGGTGCTGGTCTCCTGTTCTCGTGCTTCATTATTTCACCTGATTCTCCTGCTCATGGGTATGAATGCCGGGCAATAGAAGTATGCATTGCGGTAAATGTGAGTTTTTAGATTTTTCTGATTTTTCTGAAAAGTATAAATAAACAGAAAAACAACTGGGATCAAACAACCATGACAAAAAAGAAAGAGTGCGAACCGGCGTGCACCTGTAGTGTGACGGAGGGGTGCCGGGTGGAATCGGTGCTTACCGTGGATGAGCGGGGGCAGATGGTGCTCCCGAAGGACGTGCGGGAAAAGGCATGCATTCGCCCGGGCGACAAACTCGCCCTGATCTCGTGGGAGAAAGATGGCAGCATCTGTTGTCTTGCACTCATGAAAGTAGAGAATTTGAGCGGGATGGTCAAAGACGTGCTCGGTCCGCTGCTTAACGATACGGGACGATCATAAGGAAGATCAATAATGGATCCACCACAATCATCCTGCTGTTCGTGCACACCGGTAAACGGAGCGTCTCCCTGCACCTGCACCGGTGATGCCGCGACCGACAGGGAGATCCACAGCACAGACAGTACAATTACATTTGCGAACCATATCGATCATTTTCTCGCCCGCTGGGGTGTCAACCGGATGGGGCACCGGGTCGAACCGGGGCTGTACCGGTTAGGTACCCCGACGCCGGACTCCCAAGTCTTTGCCTCAGCGAACTACACGCTCAGTTTTGACGCGCTCCGTTTGGCACTCACGGGTGTCGATGCGTATATCCTCGTCCTTGACACCAAGAGCATCAACGTCTGGTGCGCTGCGGGCAAGGGCACGTTCGGCACCGAAGAGATCATTCGCCGTATCGAAACGACTGCCCTTGCCTCCATAGTTACGCACCGCCGCATCATCGTACCCCAGCTGGGTGCACCCGGTATCTCATGGATGGATGTGCTGCGCCGGTCCGGGTTCAAAATAGAATTTGGCCCGGTCCGGGCATCGGATCTCCCGGAATTCTTAAAAACCCATACGGCAACACCCGCGATGCGAACCTTGCAGTTCCCACTCCGCGATCGTCTCGTCCTCATACCGGTTGAACTCGTCCAGGTACTCCCGTATGCAGTAGTTGCCACACTTGTGGTAGGATTTTTCCTGAACTGGATTGTCGCTGCACAACTGCTCACCGCTGCTCTTGCGGGCACCGTCCTCTTTCCCGCGCTTCTCCCGTACATCCCGACAAAAGATTTCAGCACGAAAGGACTCCTGCTCGGGTTTGTTGTCATGTTACCATTCATCTGGCTCAATGCGGCAACAGGAGTATCACCGAGGATGCAGGCAGGATATGGCATAACGAGCCTCCTCGTTTTCCCACCGATAACCGCGTTTCTTGCACTCAACTTTACCGGGGCGACAACGTTTACCTCAAGGACTGGCGTGCAAAAAGAGATCTTCACGTACATACGGGTGATGGTGAGCATGCTGGTCACTGGTATCGTGCTCGCAGTCGTACTGTTCGTAGTCCGGGCTGGGGTGGTATGATTATGTTCAACTCGTACGAAAAGAACACGCTCAGCCTTGATCCCCCCAAGTGCATCAACTGCGGCATCTGCCAGACTGTCTGTCCCCACGCCGTCTTTGCAGCGGGAGACAATGTTGCAGTACTCTCGTCACCGGCGGCATGCATGGAGTGCGGAGCCTGCATGAAGAATTGCCCGGTCGGGGCGATCACGGTTGAGAGTGGTGTCGGGTGTGCAGAGGCGATGATCATCC
>JAPKXU010000314.1 GCA_026394655.1 Methanoregula sp.
CGGTGCCTCAGCTGGGATCCTGCTCGGCAGCGGATCAAAGACCCACGCGATCGCCTCAAGCCGTTGTCTTTCTGAAATAAGATTGGCGAGTCCTTCCCGCTCTGCCCGCGCCTTCCATGATGCGATAATATTCTCGTGCCTGATGCGGAGATCCTGGGCGTCAGCCTGGAATACAAAAGCGCGGCGCTCTACCTCGTTTATTGTGGTCTCGATGCGTTCGAGTTCCTGGAGAACCTTTACCGGCATGGCATCAAAAATAGTGGTCATGTTGCCACCTCTGCCGCTGCATCAGTCCCGGTGGCAGGGGTGATGACCGGGGCAGAAGCCCCGATCATAAAGTCTGCTGCCTTCTCTGCCCTGCCGGCTGCATATATCACCATATTCGTATCTGCCTTGATTGCGGCTGCCCAGTTCTGGAGATATGCTGCCTGATTCTGGACAATGGCAGACGAGTTGATACCGGTGAGCGCTGCCAGGTATGCACTCCCGATCTCGGCTACCAGTTCCTCGCGCCCATAGGTATCCGAGCCAAAGCATACCGGATCTGTCTGTTTGAACCGGTCGAGCCGGGGCCCGGTGGAGTGGATGCACTCATGAAACATCGTGGCGTAATAGTGCTCCGCCGTCCTGAACTGGTTTATCTCCGGGCAGATGATCGTATCCGTGTGTGGAATGTATGCTGCCCGGTCACCGGCGGCAATTGTTATCTGGTGCCGGTCTGAATAGTCATGAATCACGGCATCGCACCCGAGAAGGTGGGCGTTTTCCCTCACATCGGGAAGCTTGTACCCTTTCTCTTTGTAATCGGTCTGTGCGATGTTGAACACAACAAAGGCTTTCAGGAATCGGATCTGTTTTCCCTGATCCACTTCCTCTCCTTCTTCGTTGGTCTTCTTATCAGGTTTTATCGTCCGTCCCGCATAGATGATCCCATGCCCGTGCTCTCCCTTCCGGACCTGAAGCCCTGCAGCAAGATACTGGCGATAGGTTGCCCAAAAAGGGAGAGGATAGGGAGACAGCCCAAGGATAAGCCGGTTAATCCCGGTGTATCCTCTGCCGCTGAAAAGGTTGCACGGACCGTTTTCGGTCCAGGGTTTCAGCCAGGGGATCTTACCCTCGGAGAGCGCTTTAATGATCTGCTCGTTAATCCGGGCTTTTACCTCCGCAGCTTTCATGCTGGCACCTCTGCACAGGGTGAGGTTGTTTTTACCTGCACTTCGTGCATTATTGCCACGTTCGCAGTTTTTCGTTTTCCTTGGATTGCCTCTTTTACCTGGGCGAGGGGTGCTACATACTGCACTCCCCGAATGGTGAACATAACCGCTTTTGCGGACCTGGTGATCCACGCTCTTCCGACAGACTGCACATCTGCGCCATGCTTGCGAACATCAGATAGGTCATAGATGTCGGCAGGGAAGCGGTTCATAATGGTTACTACACCGGAGTGGCTAATCAGAAACTCTGCGCCACGGATGTTGATCTTCATCCATCCCTCATCGAGGCGAAGCGCCCCGATGTGATCAAAGATTGCTTGTGTTGTTGGCCTCATTGGTGATTTCACCATATACATATTGACGTATAAGGTTATATAGTTATTCATTTGCATTTGTAATATCTTATAATGGCGTATAACTCCCTATGGTTCGATCTTATGCAGCTGCGGCTCCGCTCCGCGCCCACTGCCGCCCGCTCCGCGGTCGTCTTCGAGGGCGCTTTGCTCCGTTGTGTACCGGGATCTCGATCGCTTGACAGCCTCCGACCTCGCGCCAGGCGCTCGGGAACCGTCGGCTGTCATCGCTGGCTTTTGTGTACCGGACCGGGAAAACCGTTCGGTCATGTTTGCGAGTCCTCGCTTCGGCTCCGGCTCGCTGCACCTCACCTCACTGATCTACCGGAGTTGATCGGGGGGTGCCTTACGGT
>JAPKXU010000229.1 GCA_026394655.1 Methanoregula sp.
ACCTGTTTTATTTCGAGTCGGGAAAGGACGGTCTGGGCAGTTCCGTGGCTGATTGGCAGGTAGCAACAAATCTCCCTGATATGAAATTCCCGGTCATACCCGTTGGAAAACAGAGCAAGCGTATTCAAATCATTTTCACAGATGTCTATTTTTTTAGACATATGTCTAATATTTTATCATGACACGCTATAGGTGTATCGGTGGGCACCTGTATAACCGATGGTCAGGAATGCCGTATCCAGCGCTATCGAAGTACCGCTCTGATCTTTTTTTCGGTTTTGTCTGCGTCACGATCAACGTTTTCAGGCGCGATATCTAAGCAGAACATCTCTATAAGTGAGCCGATTGATATTATCAAAATGCCGGGAGAGAATATCAAGGTGGATCTCTTGAGAATTATTAAAAATGAGGAGATGTGATGCGTGAATATTACAATTTCCGGTAAAACATCCCCGACTTCTCCGCTGCAACCCGGTCCACCATCCCCCTTACATCCACAAGCACCGGATGATCATTCATCAAGGAGCGGATCTTATGAACCTGCATTTTCTTAAATACTGAATGCGCCACCGTAATGATCACGGCATCCATCTTCTTGTCCAGTTTCGGCAGAGGCTTCGCACCAAAATGCTCAATCACCGATTCGGGAAGCAGAGGATCATATCCGTACACGTCTACGTCATACTCCTTGAGCTCGTGCACCATCTTCTCGACCGGTGACTCCCGGATATCTGCAACATCTTCCTTGTACGTCAGACCCATGATCAGGACACGGGATCCTTTGATCGTTTTCCCGACCTTGTTTAACCCCTTAACTGCCATCTCCGCCACGTATTTTGGCATCGAGTCGTTGATTGAACGTCCGGCAAGGATGACCTGCGGATGGTAGCCCACCTCCTTTGCCCGCTTGACAAGGTAGTACGGGTCAACGGGAATACAGTGACCGCCCACAAGCCCGGGGCGGTACTGGTTGAAGTTCCATTTCGTGCCGGCTGCTTTGAGCACTTCATCTGTGCTGATGCCGAGCCGGGCGAAGATCATGGAGAACTTGTTCATCAAAGCGATGTTGAGGTCGTGCTGGACAATCATATTGGGGAATACCTGATGAAAATGGTTGGGTTTTAAGAGTGTTAATATTGTCATAATGCAATACTTACAAGAAGATACTATGACCACAGCAGATGATGCAATCGCCAGAAAATGGATAAAACAGGCATTGCATGATCTGGAAATGGCCGATAAGAACATCTCGATTGAAGGGTACGATATCGCAGCATTTCTTTCGCATCAGGCAGTTGAAAAACTATTCAAAGGGCTTATTGCACAAAAGGGTCGTCCGGTTCCGAAGTCCCATTATATCGATGAACTTGGATCGAACCTGCATCTTCCGGATGATATTTATGAATGTGTCATTGATCTGACATCCGATTATCAGTTCGCACGATACCCGGATATCAGCGACTGTGTCCCGTATGAACAGTATGACGAAACACTTGCTCTGGAACGGGTAAAAAGTGCACAAAGAATATTTACACATCTTCGCAACAGTTATTGTAAACTTCTGGAGAATGAATAATGAGCAATGAC
>JAPKXU010000252.1 GCA_026394655.1 Methanoregula sp.
CACCGCCGCCGGGCTTGGCATCCTCATGCTTGTGAGTCCGGCAACACCTCTCTGGATCATCGTCGCCGGGCTTCTCGTGCTCGGGTTCGGGTATGGACTCTTCTCTTCCCCGAACACGAACGCGATCATGAGCTCGGTGGATGTACGGCACCTCGGCATCGCCTCCGGGATGGTCTCGACCATGCGGGCGATCGGGCAGATGACGAGCCTGGCAATCGTCTTGCTGGTCTTCTCCGCGATCATCGGCACCGTCCAGATCTCTCCTGCTGTGTACCCGCAGTTGCAGCAGAGCGTCAATGTTGCGTTCACGGTCTTTTTTGTGATCAGCCTTGCCGGCATCTGGGCGTCATATGCACGGGGGAAAACACAGCGGGAGCACCCGCAAAATCAACCTGACGTATCGCCGGTAATTTCGTCACAGCGCTCCTTCAAATAAATATTGTCGTCGTGGATGACGGATTTACCGGCGGATCTACCCGGCACCGGACGATTGCATAAACGTTCGACAAGGATATCTTCGCGAAGGGAGGAAGGGTCAAGGGTCTAGATCAAAGAAGACTGTACGGCACAGGATCTTCCGGAGGTCCTTTATCCCACTACACTACGGCAATCCCACTGCAACTGCAGCACATAACGAAAAGTCTGAAACGAGCCCGGATTCGGCTAATAATTCTTGAGGATTTCGAATAACTGGCATTAACGAAGAAATGACTCAAACACTTACGACGGTGAAAATAATACAAAATTCTGGAAAGTAGAGGTTTTTCGAAATCTTCTCTTATAATACACACTTATATTTTAGTAATAACCTATCCCACTGCAAATCGGAAATAACACAGAAGCCTATGAGCGCGAGAGTGTGCTCTAGTGATCCTGGTGTTGCAGTGGGACAAGATCCGAAAAATGCAAATATCTCGCAAAACCGTGAACCGGAGCCGCATCAGCCCCAAAATAGCCCACTGCAAGATTGGAACACCTGCAGTGGGATGCAGTGGGAAAGAAATCCTCACGCCGAAGAATTGATGGCGGTCGGGGTGAAGAGCTCTGCCCGATGGACATCCCGCTCGCGCTCTTCTCGCATGCGATCCGCGTGGAAGCAGATGCGACGTACGAGCCAAAACTGGGGCCGTCAGCGTACAAGAACTAAGTTACTCTAAAATCATCTCTCATCCCATGGTGATAATCGGACTCAAAAAAACAGTTCCCCCCTTTTTAAGGAGAGGGAGGATAGGTAATTTTTGTAACGGACCAGTTTCATCTTAAGACCCTTAAATGGGTAGAACGTTTCCTTTTGAGGAAAACAACTGATAAAAACAGACAACTTGGATATACGAAACAAATGGAGGGATTCAACAATGAAAGCATCCGATGCAAAGAAAATTATTTCACTTGCCATTGACAGAGAAGTCGAGGCATACACCTTTTATCGTACTGTTTCTGAAAAAGTCAAGGACAAGGCGTTGAAATCATTATTCACCGAACTTGCCGGCGAAGAGAAACAACACCGGGAATTCTTACAAGGACTGCTTGCAAAGCAGATCACCACTATGCACTTTGATGCAAAGAATGACTATAAGGTAGGAGACGCACTCCCCACCCCGGATCTGACTGCGGACTTAAAACCTCTCGAAGGTATCGTCATC
>JAPKXU010000113.1 GCA_026394655.1 Methanoregula sp.
CAACGGATCGGCGAACACTTCCGCACCGGCAGGGAGATCGTCCTTCACCATAACCTTTCCAAGCGGCCCTTCTTTTGCCGCAGTATCCACGAGTGTACGGCAGTCCTGCCATGTGGGAGCGTGGACACCGATGCTCTCATATTCCTCGGTGAACCGGATCATGGCTGATATCCGTTCGGCAGCGTTTGCAACCTTCAGGAAATACTCGTTAAACGTTGGATCGGGCTGTTTCTTTTCCAGTAATGAAAGAAATCCCATCAGTACCGTGAGCTGGTTGTTGATATCGTGACGAGTAATACCGGAGAGAAGGGTGAGTTTCCTGTTCGCCTGGCGTAACGCCTCTGCTGCATATTTGCGTTCGGTAATGTCTAATGAAATACCTCCAAGGAGTGGTTCTTTACCGGGCCTGGGAATAATAAACTTCTGTGTTTCGTAATGGTGCAATTTCCCGTCGAGGTGATGAATGCATTCTTCAATTTTCTGGTAGCCAAGCTTCATCGCCACCATATCATCAGCTACCATTTTTTTCCCAAATTCACCTGGTATAAAATCGAGGACAGTTTTTCCTATCCACTTCGAAGCACCCACGGCGTTATCCATATACTTGTTAACAAACAGGGTCCTGCTTTCATTATCTTTTACAAAGACAATGACCGGGATATAGTCCATGAACAAAGCAAACCGGTTCTCGCTCTCCCGGAGTGCGTCTTCTGCTACTTTACGTTCGGTAATATCTACAATAACCCCAAGCAGCCCGGCGACAGAACCGTCAAGATGGGTAAACGTGTTTTTGTAAATAATAACATTCCTTGCCTCTTTTTTCGCGTTGTGGAACAATGTTTCGTACATCCGTGCTCCAGGAGAATCAAAGACCTGTTGATCATTCTTCTCGTAAATATCCGCGAGGTCTGCCGGGTAAATCTGGCGGGCAGTTTTTCCGATGATATCTTTCTTATCAAGCCCGGTATATTCACAAAAAGCCAGGTTGCAGCCCTGGTAAACGCCATTTGCCTGTTTGAAAAAAATCGGGTTCGGGATGGTGTCAATCAGCTGTTCCAGGAACTGCAATTGTTGCTGTATATTTTCTTCTGCCTGTTTGCGCTCGGAGATATCGCGGATCGTCCCCTCAATCGCCGATGGCGTTCCTGCCTCATCATACAGCAGGCGGCCATTGACGGATGTCATGAGATGTAGTCCGTCTTTTTGCAGGAGCGTAATTTCGTAATTTTTAATCTCACCCGTGCGCAGGAGTTTTTCAACCAGGCGGGTCCTCTCTTGTGGGAATGGGTATAATTCAGTTGTCGGATGCCCGATCAGTTCTTCGGGTAACCACCCGGAAAGTCCTGTAACAGAGGGGGAGAGACGGGTAATAATCCCGTTAAGGTCAGTCTGGTAATAGAGGTCGGGGAAATTATCGAATATCGACCGGTATTTCTTTTCACTCAGCCGCAGGGCCTCCTCAGCCTGCCTGCGCTCCGTGACATCCCTGGTCACCCCGATAAGTACTTCCTGGTTATTCCAGGACCCGCGGGTGACCTTTGTTTCGACTTCTATGCGTGTACCGTCCTTTGCAACGACAGGCACCGGGCAGGAATCGATTGTCCCGGCAATCATCCCCTGTACAATCCGGAGTGCTTCGTCGCGTCGTTCGGGTACATGCAACAGCAGGACATTTGTCCCGGTGAGTTCTCCCGGTGCATACGAGAGGCGTTTTGAAACGGTACCATTTACCCGGATGATGTTTCCCTGCATGTCCATTACAAAGACCATCTCATCGATCGAGTCAAAAAGGGTCTCTATATTTTTGTTAGCCTTCTTAACTTCCTCTTCTGAGGCCATCCTCTCAATCGTACTGCCAAGCTCCCTGCCAATTGAAAGGAGTACTTGTTTTTCCACTTCAGAAATTGTATGCCGTCTCTGGCTTGCAATATTCAGTGCCCCGATTGCAGCCCCTTTCGAGAGTAACGGGATACTGGCTATCGAGCCAAACCCAAACTCCTTCGCATGGCCGGGAGCAATCGTTTCATAATTTTCGGTGATGATCGGTTCGTTTTGAATAAACAACGTATCATATGGTTCGTTATCGATGGGTATCGTCTGAGTCTCGGCAAGGAATTCAGGAGGAAGATTTACAGACTGGACAATAGTTGCGGTACGGGTTGAACGGTCCACGAGGTAGATCCCTCCGGCGTCGAAGTCCAGCATGCGCAGTGATTCCGAAAGGATACTATCAAGGAGCCGGGGAAGGTCCTCGGCCTGGTTCGCAGTAGAAATGATACTATTTAGAATTGACAGTGTCTCAGAATGGCGTTGTAGCTCATCCTCCGCCATTTTACGCTCGGTAATGTCTTCAAAAATTCCCACGCCGCCATGAATGCGTCCGCCTCCGACGTTAACCGGTGCAAAAAGACCCCTCACCGGCGTAACCTTTTTTCCGGTTACGGATGTATAGACCCCTTCATAGAGCCCATTGTTCCCAGCCAGTGCAGTCTGAACAGCTGAGACTATTTTTTTATCGGGCAGGCTGAGCATGTCAAGCCCGATGAGCGCCTCCCGGGAAGACCCGATAATCTGGATGAACTTGTTGTTGCATGCAGTAATAACCCCATTCTCATCAAAGGATAAATGCCCCAGGGGCGAATCCTCAAAAATCAGCCGATACTTTTCTTCGCTCTCCCGCAACAACTCATCCGCCCGTTTGCGCCCGGTAATGTCAATGCATGAGCCTTCATAAAAGAGGACGGTCCCATCAGTATCCCGGATAGCCCGGGCAATTATCGAGGCCCAGAAAACGGTCCCGTCCCGTTTAAGGTTTAGAGTTTCATAGTTCTCCACCACCCCCGTTTCCGCAAGATGATGTACCACTTCGTTCCGGTCTTCCGGGTTAGCATATAATTGCACCGCGTTCAAGCCGGATTTTAGAATTTCGTCAGCACTGGAATATCCGTACATGCGGGCAAACGTATCGTTGGCGTTGATCAGCCGGCCGCCAGGTGCAGTCTTATATAATCCCATCACGGAATTTTCAAAAATATCCCGGTACTTTTTCTCGCTATCCCGGAGCGCCTCCTCCGATAGTTTCCGATCGGTTATATCGACAACAGATGCAACACTCCCGGTTGTCCCGGGAATCACGCTTACGTTATTGATGCAATGCCGAATCTCACCGTTGCGGTTGATAAACCTGAACTCATAGACCCGTGCTTCACCGGCCGGGTCATTCCTGCGGTCCTGGTGGTACTGTTTCATCTGTTCGAGGTCTTCAGGCACCACAAACTCAGTCCAGCTCTTCTTTCCCTCCAGTTCATCAATGGAAAAGCCCGATAGTGTAGCAAACCCCGCGTTTGCCATGGTAATCTTCGTATCATTGTCTATAATGATCGTAGCAGCCCCGGTCGTTTCAAAAATCGTCCGGTACAGGTTCTCTGATTCTTTGAGGGCCAATTCAGCCTGGTTGCGTTCGGTGATATCAATGAGGATCATCACGACAGACGGGACCTGGTTGAACACAATAGGGGATGTCCGGACAATGACATGGCGCATGGCGCCGGATTTATGCACCATATCGACCTCGTAATCACCCACCTGTTCACCGGCGGCCCGGCGTGTCATATTCCGGGCGATAATTTCGCGGTAGCCAGGCGCAACATGATCGAATACCCGCGACCCGATGAGTTCTTCCCGGGAGAAACCTGTTTTATCTACTGCCGTCTGGTTTGCATATACCATGATGCCGTCCTGGTGCACCATGACAATATCAGGCAACTGTGACAGGAGCATACGGGACTGCTCTTCACTTTGCACCAGGGATGCATCCGCCTGTTTTCGTCCTGTGATATCATGAACGAAAGCCCATACGGTGTCAGCCCCGCCCGGTATCATGCGGGCTTCAAAAATGCATTTCTGCTCATGCACTATCAGGGAGTACTCGTATATTTGCAGTTGTCCGCTACGAAGGGTTTCCTTCAATTTTCTTTTTGTCAGGTCTGCCAGGTCCGGCGGCAGGATTTCCGCTATTTGTTTGCCGATAACCTCACCAGGCTGGAGCAGTAATAGTTCATGTTTATCGACCTGGCAGTCAATAAAGTGGCCATCGGCTGAAAAATGAAAGAGGAAGCCGGGTAGCGCCTCTACAATTGAGCGATGACGCTGCTCACTTTCCCGCAGCGCTTCCTCCGCTCGTTTCCGCCCGGTATTATCAAAAATAACCCCGTCAAAAATGAGCCGGTCGTCTTCGATTACCGGGCTGGATACGGCACTCATCCAGATCTTTTTCCCTGATGGCCTGGCATATCCGCCGTCAAATTCCCAAAGACTCTTTGTACTGATGGCATGCTGGACCGAACTAATGAACCGTCCCCTGTCTTCCGGGACGATCCCATCAGCAACCCTGTCAAAAAACGTGGCCGGGTCGTTCTCAATGCCAAGGACCTGCCGGCTGCGCTCGCTGATATAATTAAACCCCGTTGTCCCGTCCGGGTTCACATAGAACCGGTAGACTACTCCCGGGATGTTGGTGGCCATCGCGTCGAGCTGGTTCTCGTTCTCCCGCAGCGCCTCTTCCGCCCTTTTCCGTTCAGTAATGTCTCGGAAGGACCAAACTCGGCCGATGAGGGCACCATCCATCATCATCGGGAAGGAATATCGTTCGATCGCCCGGCTGTCCTTGAAGGTGAGTATGTCCTTGTCCACAGCGTCCGAACCATAGAGCGACTGCACTTTATTGAGAAACACATCGGAATCGGTCACTTGGTCCAGCACAAAGTCAAGCAAAGCCGAATCGTCCCCCTGCTCCATGAGAGGCGGGGGGATCCGCCAGATCTCGGCAAACCGGCGGCTGGCCAGTAATATCTTCCCATTGTTGTCCACGGCAAGGATACCATCGGCCGTTGATTCGAGCGTCGCACGGAGTTGCGTTTCCCGCTCCTGCAAGGTCTGTTCCTGCCGGGTCAGTTCAGACAGGTTGGCACGGAGTGTCTCTTCACTGGCTGCGATCTGCTCATACGAGGCATTAAGTTCCTCGTTTTTACTCCGCAATTCCCCTTCAGCATGTTTCTGTTCAGTGATATCCCGTATGGATTCAATAGCGCCGGATAGGTTCCCCTGCGAATCATACAATGGCGATGCGGTGAACCAGAGATATGCCCCCTTTCCATCGTTAAAATGGGGGATGAGTATTTCAGAGATGAACTTGTCCCCGTCTTTTTGGATGAATGGATACTTTTCCGCTGTAGTTTCAAGGGGGTTCAGGACCAGATCAACGAGGAGCGGTCTGCGTTCACGATAAAACGGAAGGGAGTACTCATAGTTTCCTTTATTGAGGACCTCACTTTTTACAACACCCGTCATGGCTTCCATCGCACGGTTCCATGCAATCACTACCCCCTCATTAGAAATGGC
>JAPKXU010000272.1 GCA_026394655.1 Methanoregula sp.
ATCGCATTCTGACAAGATGTCAGAAAACAGATATACTTCTGCTCAGAAAAGAAGTATTGCTCCTTGTTTGAGTTTGACATAACTATACAAGGAGCTCCTGGTTCTTAGATCTGCCGGTAGCTTAGGGTTTCAACAGAGCCCTTTAAGTTATTTTAACGGGCATCTATCGTTTTCACGAAATTTTATATAGTCAACATTCAAACGTTGACATATGCTTCTGCCCATGGACGAAAAACAGTTCGCGTTCTGGAAGATGCGGCGCAGCGGTACTCCCAATATTACCATTGCCAACCTGCTGGGTATCTCCCGGCAGGCAGTGTCCAAGGCCCTTCTTGTCATGGACGGGAAGATCGAATCTGCACTCCGGGAGATGGCACAGGCAAACCAGATCGCGATCGAGAAGATCAATACAGAGCGGGGGATCCTCATTGGTCGGTCGATTCCCTTCCAGACCGCTGCAATCATCTTCGTTTCAGAAAAGCACGGGATGCAGGTCTGGTACGAGCATGACGGTGACTGCGGCACGTGCCAGCGGTTTACCGAATGTATCGAGCTGCTCTGGGATTATGCAACTGAGCTCGGCATCAGGATCGAAAAAACTGCCGACCCGACGAAGATGGCAGAAGAACTGTTTACGAAAGTGAAGGCGATGGTATGACAATTATACACATATCGGAAATTATTCATGAATGGATGGGCTGGTGCCCGAACGCACCGTCAATGCGCACCGCATCACTTGTACTCCCGACTCCGCCGGTTAATGTATATCCTTTGGAACCGAATAGCGGGGCCGGGGGATCGGGACGGATGGACCGGGGTGTCGGAATCGCCGTTGGAAGCATGAAAACCCTGATCCGGAATAAACAGCTTCTCTGGTTCTCGTTCATGGCCGGTCTCGTCGTCCTGTTCATGTTCATCTCGTTCTATTCCATTCACAGGTTCGGGATGTACCCGCACCCGCCGGTTGATTACCAGATCCAGCTTGTCCTGAATTTCGTAGTCGGCTTCATTGGTGTATTTTGTTTATACTTCCTGCTGGCCGGCCTGATTGCGAGCGTATCGCCGGGACTTTCCGGCAAACCCGTGAGCCTCCGGGAAGGATTTACCAGCGCCAAAAAGCATGTGCGGTCTCTTTCCGGCTGGGCTGTTCTTGTTGCTCTCCTCGGGTCCGCACTCTCGGTTCTCGTGACCCGGTATTTCGGGGACGTCGGGTTTACGTTAATGCCTTTGATCGACCAGTTCCCCTTCAATTTCATTCTCCTGCCGGAAATTTACAGCACCGGCCCGATAGCAGGGGGATTTCATATCGCATCCGCTGTCAGCTCCACGTTTTTCGCAGCGACGATCAACGTCATCTTCTTTATTCTCACCTTGTTCGTAGTGCCGGCACTGGTCCTTGAGAACAAGCGCCTGCCCGGTGCAATCACGGAATCGATTGCGCTCGCGAGAAAAGCCTGGGCGGAAATTATTGCATGTTTCCTCGTTTTCCTGCTGATCTTACTCGCGGTTTCGCTTGCGGCATTTATCTTCCGGATCGCCTACGGGATCATCTCACCCAGTAACCTGCTTTTCTGGTACCCGGGAGACGGATGGATTGCCGGGGCGGCCCTGTACATGACTGCGTGGTATATTTTGGCGGTAATGGTCTCGACAGCCGCGGGCATATCGCTCTTCGGTCTCTTCACGTACGCAAAGACGGGCCGGATGCCCGGGAGGGGCGAAGAGAAAACGGGAGAGGTGGTGGCTGAATGATTTCCGGAAATTCGGAAATGGCCGTTGGGCACCCCGGCCGGTGCCCGGACCGGAGAATGTCACCGATCGGGGATGCGACACCGGGACAGGAAAAGAATTCCCGACCGGGGAAATTACTATGACACTATCCTTGGAGTATATCAGGAAAAAACTGGGCTGGTGCCCGCATGCGGATACCCTGCGCACCGCACCGCCGGTGATTTCGACAACTCCGGTCGCCTTTCACCCGGAACCGCCCGGTCCCGGGGCCGGAAGTCCGGGGCGCTTCGACAGAGGGGTGACATTCGCACTGGGAAGCATACGAATCCTGTTCAGGAACCGGCAGCTCCTCTGGTTCTCGCTCCTGACCGGTATCGTCATGCTGCTCAGTGTTGCATCGAACCTGTACCTCCAGTATCTTTCCGGCGCTGCATTATTTCCGGGAACAAACCTCATACCGGGTCCTGCCCCTGTTGTGATCGCGGCAGGTTCGCTCCC
>JAPKXU010000297.1 GCA_026394655.1 Methanoregula sp.
CATACATGACCGCCGGGGTAAACCACAACCCCGTGGAAAAGACAAAGGAGACATACACGGCACGGCTCGTGTATGAAAACACGAACGCATAGAATGTCGGCTCCAGCGTGGAGAAGTACAACACCATCACCGGTTTTGCCGCCGGTGTCGCCGTCATCATGGCAAGCGCCCCGCTGGCGACCGCACACACCGGAACAGCTATCCACGACCCGGAGAATGACGGGTACTCCGCGACACTCCGGTGCCACGACCCGAACGGTGAGATTTACTACGTGAATTTCGCCCGTGACCGGATGAGCGTCTCGTCCTACTCGGATGATGCAATCCTCGCAAAGGTCGACACCTGGGCGGACACGGTCACCGCCCTCGCGTAAGGTGGTCGTCATGGTTGACAACGAGATTATCATTATCGGCGCATTCCTGGGATCAGGAATGCTCGCCTACGTGATCATTCCCGGGCTCCTCGTCATGTGGGACCGGGTCCTTGACCACATGGAGCACTCCGGACCGGAGGAACAGAAAAAGCAGTAGAACGGTGGGGGAGTAATCCCCTGCCCGTTTTTTTACAATTCTGTCTCTTTTATGATTAAATTCGAAAGAGAAACAGCGGGTGAAATAAACCGGGCGAATTCTTTCACGAATGTTTCATGACTGACTCCTTCCTGGTCAAGTGCGTACAGCCATGGGCGGGTTAACGAGAGGACAGTCATCAGCGTGATCATCAGGTATATTGTTAACAGGAACGGGTCAATGTCATTGCGGATGGTCCCGTCATCAATGCCTTCACGGACGGCATCCTGCCAGATGCTGCGGCTCATTGAGAATTCTTCCTGAATCTCGGCAAAACCAGGATTTTCTTTATTGAATCTCTCCACCCCGTAATACTTTATCAACCGCTGGTAGTCCGGATGCTGGCGGGTGAACCGGTAATATGTCTCTTCCAGGAGAGCTACTTTTGTGACGCCGGGAACCTGTGTCTCCATGCATTCCTGGTACATTTTGTTCAGAATGCGGATTCCCCGCAGTACAATGGCTGAAAAGAGGGTCTCCTTATTCTTAAAATAGAGGTATATTGTTGCTTTGTTCAGTTCAGCGATATTGGCGATCTCATCCATCGAGACGTCATCATATTCGCGGGAGAAAAAAAGGGTCTCTGCTGCATCAAGGATCTCCTTTTTCCGTTGTTCCTTCTCCCGTTTTTTTCGTTCAGCGATACCCATGGCAGTAATTCCTTACGAATAACTCTGATCTATCATGTAACCTGATATGAGAAGTGATTGATCTATTTTCCTTCCCGTGGTTTTAGTCTCCCGGTATGTTTTTGTTTTTGCTGGTCACGCTTCATACAAAAAATTCCGGCTCCTTTCGCTCTTTATACAAGGTATATAATCGCAACGAAGCGTCCATGACCCGGCCGGGTTTTATCGTTCTCGCATGTTCGGGACAGTGTTTGATACAGGCACAACAGGTGATGCAATTTTCCGTATCGATCAAACGACTGTTTTCCGGGTCGATTGCACCGACAGGGCATCCTTCTGCGCAGATCCCACACTGGACACACGCATCGCTGACCGCAATAAAATCAACATTCCACAGGTTCGAATCTCTCCGGTAAGGATGACACGGCTCTCCCCGGTAAGGATGACAGCCGGGGATTTTTACTTCAGAAATCCGGTCGGCTGATGGTATAGAGTGGAATTTTTCCTGTATTTTTCGCCCAAGTGATTCTGCCAGGTATAAGTCGCTTTGATCCGGACGACCTTTGGCGGTTGGTGTTTCGGCAGTGGAAAAGGAGTGTTCCCCGATAAACGCTGCACCGGCGATCGGTTTACATCCCCGTTGAGCCAGAAGATCATTCAGCTCGAGCAGGGCATCGTCATACACGCGATTGCCATAGACGACAACGCTGACAGCGGGCGTATTATGCGCTTGTAGTGCATGCAGCCATTCGGTTACAAGCGCCGGCACTCTTCCTATGTACACCGGCACGCCGATAATGAGTAATTCATGTTCCGATGTTTGTAATGATTGTTTTCTCGCATCTGGCCGTGTAATATCTATCAATTCAACATTGCTTTGATCAATTCCGCGTGCAATACCCTGAATAATCGCTTTTGTTGTTCCCGTAGGTGAAAAATAAACCAGTTTCAGTGATTGTATTTTCATTAGATTTCCTCCATTGAGTCTGTAGACCTTTTGCAGATTATAACCATAATTTAATTCTTCGCTGTCGGTTCCTTCCGGACCTCTTCCCGCACCAGGTGCAGGATGCCGGAAAACTGCCCAACCGATTTCGATGAACGGGACTGATATGAATTTCTGTCATTCTGGTTATTCATCAACATCACAAATCAAATTTAACTCTTGGTTAATTTATAACTATTGGTTAGATAGTTACCCAAAAAAAAGAGAGAATTATGAGGAATCGCCCTCTTTCCTAAACGACCAGAATATTTTCCGGTACATCCTGGAAAATGCGGTTCTCT
>JAPKXU010000013.1 GCA_026394655.1 Methanoregula sp.
TATATCGGGGAACTATGAAGGACATTAAAAGGTTCAAATTTCGGCGATCATCGGGTCGCATTATTACAAAGGAATAAATAAACCACATGAATCCTCGGGGCTTTAGGGGGGCTTTTTTAGGGCAAAGCAGTGCGAGGAGGTTCTCGCTATATCAGTCATCGATCCGCCACAGGGATGCTCCTTCGGGGGCGGCGGCACGTATCGCAATTTTAAAAGACAACCCTCATGGTTCATTGATCATTTTTTTAGTTTGGGGGGGCTGTTGTCAGCGGGTTTCAAATTTTTTCATGAAAAAAAGGGAGATTGATCTCAACTTTTATCTGCTTCGGGTGAGCCAGATAGGCTCTCAAATGTTACTTCCAGCACACCATTCTTCAGGGTGTGTTGCCGGGATACCGGATCAATTGGAGGCAGATTCGTCTTCGTGCTGTATGTCCGGGTGTTCCCGGCGGCTTCAATGGTAAGCGTATCTCCATTGAGCTGAATGTTCAGGTTCTCTTCAGATATACCGGGCATCTCCACCACTACCTTCACTTCAGTACCAATGCGGTGGACTTCCGCAACCGGTTCATCGGTGTCCCGTGACGGATACGCCGGTGAACCAGTAGGTTCCGGGGGCTGGCTGCTGCCATCGATTACGATGTGATAACCCGTCATCTGCGGCAGATTTGATGAATCGCGGTCATCCATTGTACGGAAGAGCTGCGCCATCATCGCATCCATCTGCTGGAATATGTCCTGCGGATCGTTTTTCATTTTCAATCCCTCCATTTCCTGTCTATGATAAAGATCGCTCACCGAGTGATCCTGTCAGTTTTTTAATCTGGTCGAAATCTTTTATCCGTGCATAGATTGCATTGCGGAGTTCATCGATGGCAGTAGTGTCGCCAGCTTTCTCGAGCATTTCGACGCTCCGGATTGCCGTTGCAGCACGTTCAAGGATGGTACGCTGCTCCGTGTTGTAGAGCATTCCCCATGCCTGCCTTTCTGAGGTCTCGATCGCTTCACGGTCGAGTGACCCTTTCACCTTCCCCATTGCCGCATCAAAGTGCGCCTTTGTGATCATCACATTCTTGATCGCGTCAGTACGTTCCTGTTCCGACTTTGTGCCCATGACACTGAGGAAATCCCGGACTGCCGCCATCTTTGCCTCACGAACGAGCGCTTCTATATCCGCACCAACATATCCCTCAGTCGCTTTGACAAGGGCATCGATATCCACATCTTTTGCAATGATACTGCCAGATTCCCCGCTGATGTAGACCTCGAAGATCTTCTTCCGGCTCTCTTCATCCGGAGCCGGCACATAGATATGCCGTTCAAGCCTTCCCGGGCGGAGTAGTGCTTCGTCCAGCATATCCGGACGGTTGGTCGCCGCAAGGATTGTCACGTTCTTGAGTTCCTCCATGCCGTCGAGTTCTGTCAGGATCTGGGAGACCACACTCTCGGTGACATGCGAAGAGCCCCCGTACGTCCCGCGCTTTGGTACCAGCGCGTCGATCTCATCGAAGAAGATGATAGACGGCGATGCCTGTCGTGCCTTGCGGAAGATCTCCCGCACACCTTTCTCCGATTCCCCCACCCATTTGGAGAGAAGTTCCGGACCCTTCACAGCGATGAAGTTGCATTCGCTCTCGTTCGCCACTGCTTTTGCGAGAAGGGTCTTTCCTGTGCCCGGCGGACCGAAGAGCAGGATGCCTTTCGGCGGCTTTGTCTGGAGACGCTCGAAGACCTCCGGGTACTTGAGTGGCCATTCCACAGCCTCGCGGAGTTCCTGCTTCGTATCCTCCAAACCTCCGACCTGCTTCCAGGTGATATCCGGAATCTCGACAAGCACCTCACGCATCGCGGAGGGTTCGACATGTTTTCGCGCCTCATCGAAATCTTCACGGGTCACGCGGAGCTTGTCGAGGACTTCATTGGGGATATCCTCATCAATCTTGATCTGCGGGATTACCTTTCGTAACGCATGCATGGCGGCTTCCTTCACAAGGAGCGCAACATCCGCACCGACAAAGCCCTGCGTTGAGTTGACAAGTTCTTCGATCTTTACATCTTCCGATAGCGGAACACCTCGGGTGTGCACCTGGAAGATCTCATGGCGTCCCTTCTTATCCGGTATACCAATCTCAATCTCACGGTCAAACCGCCCGCCGCGCCGGAGTGCCGGATCAATCGCATCCGGCAGGTTTGTTGCCGCAATGACGATCACTTGCCCGCGCCCCTTGAGTCCATCCATCAGTGACAGGAGTTGGGCGACAACACGCCGCTCGACCTCCCCCTTGGTGTCTTCACGTTTGGGCGCAATGGCATCGATCTCATCAATGAAGATGATCGCGGGTGCATTTTGCTCCGCTTCTTCAAACTTCTCGCGCAGACCTTTCTCACTCTCGCCATAGTATTTGCTCATGATCTCGGGACCCGAGAGCGAGATGAAGTGCGCGTCCACCTCGTTTGCAACGGCTTTTGCAATCAGGGTCTTACCGGTGCCCGGCGGACCGTACAGCAACACCCCCTTGGGGGGTTGGATGCCCAAACGCTCGAAGATCTCCGGGTGTCGGAGCGGGAGCTCAATCATCTCCCGTACAAGTTGGAGCTCGCGCCCGAGTCCCCCGATATCTTCATAATGGATATTCGAAAGTTCCTGTTTGCCTTCTTCAGCTTTGTAGGGCTCTTCTTTGAGCTCGATTTCTGTGTCATCAGTTACTATAGCAATACCTTTTGGCAGTACTTTTGCAATGACAAGCGTGATCGAGTTCCCGATCACATCGACACGGACTGTCTGTCCCTCAATGACGGATCGCCCGCGCAGCACCCGTGCCAGGTACTGTTCTCCTCCAACAAGTCGTATCGGCTGTGTTGGCTGGATGACAACTTTCTTGGCATAGGCAGCTTCGGACCGGTAAATCCGCACCTTCTCGTCAATACCGGTGCTGGCATTTCCCCGGATGTTCCCGTCAATTCTCAGGATACTATATCCAGTATCCTGTGCAAAACCGGGCCAGACAATCGCCGCTGCTTTCTTCTTTCCCTGGATCTCGATAACATCTCCTGACACCAGTCCAAGTTTTTTCATCACCTCGATACTCACCCGTGCAATGCCCCTTCCGGCATCGTCGTGTGCTCTTTTTCGGTCATCGTAAAACACCTCAATCATTCAAGGTTTACCATAAGTTAGCGTCCAATTCTATATAAACATTGCCCACGGTTCTCATCCGTTCTATCCTATGCCAGAACGGTATTGTCAGTAACAGTGAACTGCAACCCGTTCACACATTAACAATTGAACATTACTTGGAGTTGAGACTGGGGAGCATAGGAATTTCAATTGGACGACGACAGGATTTAAAACAGATTCCACAGGTATCATTGCTCCGCCCGAACCGGCAGAATGACGGTAGTGATACCACTGTACTGGAGACGACGCTGGATAGCGAAGGCAGTCTCGTTGTGGAGAATCTTATGGAACGGGTTTTCATGACGGAAAACAATCTGACCGGTAAAGAACGTCGAGTTCGGGAACTCACGTGTAATCTCTTCGCAGAGCGACACAGCCAGATCAACCACATCAGTTCCGACATCCATCCGGTAATCAGCGGCAAATCCCATACTTTGTGCGAGATCAACATATTTTACGAGTGCAGATTTCGTGGATTTTGTCAATGCATCTACTTCTGCTGCCCCTTTGAATGTCCCGGAATCTACCACAGCAATTGAGACGAATATGAAGTTCTCGTAGACGCCGGGGAAATTCTTTGTGATCGAAAAGAATGTGTTCACTCCAAAGCCATGAAAACCGGTGACAAGATGCACTGCAGTCATCTTGTGCGGGTTCACCTGATCTCCATTTTTCACACCAGTAGAGGGGACATTTAAGAGCAGGCTGTCCAGTTTACGCAATCCCCGGGTCACCGACTGGTAATGCCGGTGAATCAGGAAGCATAGACCGACAAGCGCAAAGGTCAAAACAAGCGTGAGCCAGCCCCCTTCCCGGAACTTTTCAAAGAGGGTAATAGTGAGGATCGTGCTGCACAGCACAAGCCCGATCAGATGGATGGGTATGTGCCGTTTCCAGTCCCGCTCGGTTGCCCGGTTCTTATAGAAGAACCGGGACATCCCAAACTCAGAGATCGAGAACGTGAGAAACACATTGATCGCATACATGGTAACGAGAAACGTGATCGAACCATGCGTGAAGATCATGAGAATGAGTGCCGCCCCACCCATCAACAGGATCCCGTTTGTCATAGTCAACCGTTCCGAAAGGAGCGAGAATGAACGGGGAAGCCATGAATCGATTGCCATGTTCGCCATGACACGGGGACCGTCGATAAACCCGGTCTGTGCACCGACCATCAAAAGAGCACCTTCAGATAAGATTGTGATAAGGGCTAGCCAGCCACCCAAGGGGAAACTCCCGAATACCTGAGTGGCAAGAACGGCATTTAATGTCTGTCCCGGGACCGGATGGATGTTCCAGAGAAGGTAACAGACAAAGAGACTGCTGGAGATCAATGCCAGCGAGATTGCCATATACGCCATGGTGCGCTTGCCGGTTTTCACCCGGGGCTCTTTCATGATCTGCATGCCGTTTGCAACAGCTTCGATCCCGGTATAAGTACCGCCACCCATAGAATATGCCCGCAGAAACAGTGCTAATATACCGATAAATCCAATGGCTGCAAAGTCAGTTGACAATCCGGACTGGATACCATCAGCCACCGGCGCCAGTTGGGGAGCTTGCGCAAAGATACCATAACCAAGAAGAAACGCGTGCATGATAATAAAAACAAGAAAAATGGGAGCGAGCACAAGCACGGATTCTTTTACCCCTCTCAGGTTCAGGAGGACAAGAAAGATGATAAGCAGGCAGGCAACTAAAAGTTTGAAGTGCTGGACCGGTTGTGGCAGAAATGAGAAGATTGCGTCGGCACAGGCAGCGATCGAGACGGTGATCGTCAGCATGTAATCGATTAAGAGCGATCCTCCTGAAATTACCCCAGCGCGCTCCCCAATTGTATGGTTGGCAACAATGTACCCGCCGCCACCACCTGGAAAATGTTCTATAATCCGGGTATACGCATAGGAGATGATAAAAACCGTAAACGTGGTGCCCAGAGCGAGAAAAATGGCAAGATAGGTATGCGTCCCCAGTGCCATGAACGCTTCCGGAGGACCATAGGATGATGAAGAGACACCATCTGCACCCAGACCGATCCACGCGAGGACCGGGATTAGGGCAATCTTATGAAATATGCCGGGATCTTCAATGTTCTTTTTTGCACCGATAATGGCATGACGACTTTTTTCGCGGATCTCATCCCAGTCCCATGAGCCTTTCGACACGCCAGATCCACCATCCCCGCGAGGGATATAATACGTCATGAGCCGGAAAAGATCTGGCTCTCCCCGTGGATTTGATCTTTCTCGAATTACCTATGCCTTAATGGGACTGTAAACCTGTCACAGATTATATGCTTTCGGGCAGGATCGGTTGTCACAGGTGTTGATCATCTTAAAAACATGCACGAACCTAAAAATGCAGATGGGGAAACGGTAAAATTCTGGTATAACCCAAGCATCAAAACGTGCTCTGTCCACACTGCTGCTGGTGAGAAAGATATGCGGACATAACCCATGAACACAAATTTTCTTTCTTTATTCCAAATCAATTTTACTTGTTCACATAACAAGCCAGATTTAGTCCAGAATCGCAAAACCGAGCATTTATCTGGTCTTTATTGTAACCGGTAAGGTATGAGTATTGTTACTGATGCAAAGCGCGGCATCGTCACAGATGAAATGAAACAGGTCGCCGCACAGGAAGGGGTCTCCGAAGATTTTGTCCGGCGCGGCGTTGCGGAAGGGCATATTGTTATCCCGGTCTCTCCCTACAGGAAGGTCAAGATCTGCGGTATTGGTGAAGGACTTCGCACAAAGGTGAATGCATCCATTGGGACTTCCACGGATATTGTCGATATTCCCATGGAACTCGAAAAAGCCCGTCAGGCTGAACGCGCCGGGGCAGATACTTTAATGGAACTCTCGACCGGGGGAGACTTTCTTGAAATCCGTAAACAGGTGATTGCAAACACAACACTTTCCGTAGGTTGCGTACCCTTGTACCAGGCATTCATCGAAGCAGCAATAAAAGATGGCGTAGTCGTCAACATGAAGGAAGATGACCTGTTCCGGATCACCGCAGAACAGGCAAAACTCGGCACCAACTTCATGGCAATCCATACCGGTATCAACTGGGAGACGGTAAAGCGTCTCCGAAACCAGGGGCGGCATGCCGGGCTCGTCTCCCGTGGCGGCGCGTTTATGACCGCGTGGATGCTCCATAATGAGAAAGAGAACCCGCTCTACGCGGAATTTGATTATCTCCTCGAAATAATGAAGGAGCACGAGGTCACGCTCTCTATGGGCAACGGCATGCGGGCGGGCGCGATTCACGATGCCACCGATCGTGCTGCCGTGCAGGAATTGCTCATCAATGCAGAACTTGCCGACAAGGCACATGAACAGGGTGTGCAGGTGATTGTTGAGGGTCCGGGACACGTGCCGATTGACGAGATCGCAGCAAATGTCACCTTGATGAAGCGCGTGACGAACAACAAACCGTTCTACATGCTCGGACCGATCGTCACTGACATTGCACCGGGCTACGATGACCGGGTTGCCGCTATCGGAGCTGCTATCTCTTCATCGCTCGGTGCTGACTTCATCTGTTATGTTACCCCCGCTGAACACCTTGCCCTCCCGACCCCCGAAGAAGTCTATGAAGGTGTGATGAGTTCACGCATCGCCGCGCACGTTGGCGATATGGTGAAGCTGAAAAAGACCCGCGCAGCAGATCTCGAGATGGGGCATGCCCGGCGGGATCTTGACTGGGAGCGACAGTTTGCAATTGCCATGAACCCGGCGCGGGCGCGCCAGATCCGTAAGGAGCGGATGCCGGCTGATACCGATGGCTGTACCATGTGCGGGGATTACTGCGCAATAAAAATCGTGAACCGGTATTTCAAATTTTAAAATCCCCACTCTTTTTCGCGAGATTACAACTCAATACAATCAAATAACCTCGTTACCAAGATCTTGTCACGGTGATCCTATCAAACTGAACTTCGGTGGTTTCGTCCCGCTCTCGACTGTTGATTGGCGCGGCAGATCGGTTTGCACTATCTTCTTTCGGGGGTGCCCGGTCCGCTGCACGTACTGTCAGAACTCTGCGATACTACCCGGTGAAGACCTGCGCGAGACTGATGAAGTTATTGATATGATCAGGGGCTCACTTCTTGCGATCAGTGGAGTGATCTTCTCTGGTGGAGAGCCTACGATGCAGAAAGATGCACTTACTACACTCGCCCGTGCAGCAAAAAAGATGGGACTTGCGACAGGCGTCCAGACAAACGGGGTCTATCCTGGAACTCTTGCTGCACTTATTGACGCGAAGTTGATCGACCGGGTGGCACTGGATGTCAAGGCACGCTGGGCGCGATATAATAACCTTCTTGGGGGAAATTATGTAACAAATGTGCAGCGGTCGCTTGACCTCTGCAAGCAGGCACATGCCAGTGGAGCACTCCCGGAATTCGAGGTCGTTATCACCCTCTTCCGGGGGTACGATGATGAGGTGCCGGTCATCGCAAGCGAAGCGGGTAATGTCGATATTGTGCTCCAGCAGGGCGTGACACAACAGGTGCCCCCGCTCTCGGAGCAGGAATTAAAAGATATTGCCGGGAACCTGTGCCGCAGCATGAAAATACGGACTCGTGAAGGTGGTGAGATTGTCTATGAAAGTGATCGGAGTCGTCGGGCTGCCCGCAAGCGGTAAAGGTGAATTCTCGAAGATCGCAAGCGCGATGGGTATTCCGGTAATCGTAATGGGCGATGTCATCCGCAATGCGGTAAAAGCAGCCGGGCTTCCCCAGACCGATGCAAATCTCGGGGCGATTGCAAACAAACTCCGGGCAGAACGGGGAATGGATGCAATTGCGCACCTCTGTATTGATGCAATCGAAGAGCAGCATGCCCCGATTGTTCTTATTGATGGTATCCGGGGCGATGCAGAGATGCAGGTATTTCGCCAGCACTTTCCGGCATTTGTCCTTGTTGGTATCGATTCCGCATTCGAGACACGGGTACGACGCCTTGGGGCACGGGGGCGCAGTGACGACATCGGATCCATCGATGCCCTCCGTTTGCGTGATGAGCGGGAATGCAGCTGGGGGCTTCTTCGTGCACTGGACCATGCTGATATCCATATCCAGAATGATGGCGGGCTGGATTCATATATAACAAAAGTCCGCGATCTGCTTGCAGAACAGGGGATACCAGGATGACCCTCCTCCCGTATTTCTCATCTTCAGCCAAAGTCTGGGATGACATCGCATGGGTGTATGGCATAGAGGATGCAGGATATACCGGCTGGGAGATCGTAGCTGATGGCAATTACCGGCTCGACAATTCCCTCAACTATAAGCAGATCGAAGAAGTTATCGCGAGCACCCATCTCGGTGTTTCGGTACATGCACCCTATGGGGATCTCAACCTCGCCACGCTCAACGATCCGATCTGGCACGAATCCGTCCGCCAGGTATGTGACTGTATCGAGAAGGCATCAAACCTCACCGACCGCGTCACCATTCACCCGGGGTACCTCTCTCCGGCAGGGAAACTGATGCCCAAACGGGCATGGGACTTGCAAAAAGAAGCGCTGCACCGGATAGGTACATTTGCAGAGGAGCATTCCGTTCTTGCGTGTCTGGAAAATATGGTTGGCATCAAGGAGTTCCTCTGCCGGGATCCGGGCGAACTGATCGGTATGGTTGACAGCATTCCCGGTATCGGTATGACCTTTGATTTCGGGCATGCAAATACCGTGGGAAAAGTCCCGGAATTCCTCAAAGAGGTGGAACACGCAAACCACATCCATATCCACGACAATAGTGGCAAATCTGATGAGCACCTCGCTCTTGGAGATGGCACCATCAACTGGCGAGCAGTAGGTAAGGCTATCACTGCACGGTACAATGGGGTAATCGTGATTGAAGGACGCTCAATTCCCGAAGCCAAAAAGAGCCTCGCGGTCTTTAAGGAGTGTTTTGTATGAGCGGCGAGACACTGCAGGTTTATTTTCTCGGCACAGCTGGTGCGCTTCCTACCCCGGTGAAAAATCCGCCCTGCATCATGGTCCGGCGCGGCACCGATACACTGCTCTTTGACTGCGGGGAAGGGGCACAGCAGCAGATGATGCGGGCGCGGTGCGGTTTTACCGTGAACGCAATCTTTGTCACGCACTGGCACGCAGACCATTTCCTTGGAATTTTTGGGCTTGTTCAGACGATGTCGTTTAACGGGCGCACCGAACCGCTCACGATATATGGACCGGTCTGGGTGCGCGAGTTTTCCGATGCCTTGCAGCAGGTGAGTAAGGGCAACCTGAAGTTTGAGATCAAGCCGGTTGAACTTTCCCAGGGGTCGTGGGTCCGGTTTGACGGCTATACGATCACTGCATTCGCGGTGAGTCACGGGATGCCAGCATTAGGCTATGTCCTTGAAGAAGACCCCCGACCCGGACGGTTTGACCGTGAACATGCGATCGCGCTGGGCATTCCGCCGGGACCGCTTTTTGGCAGGCTCCAGAGAGGTGAAACGATCACCATCCAAAAGGACGGGGTTGCATGCGAAGTAAAACCCACTGATGTGATGGGATCATCCCGTAAAGGAAGAAAAATTGTCTATACCGGTGACACGCGTTCGGTTATCACACCGCTTGTTGAATATGGGCAGGATGCAGATCTGCTCATCCATGATGCCACTTACGATGTGATCGAGCAGAATCGTGCTGTGGAATTTTATCATGCAACAGCATCCCAGGCTGGCGAAGCAGCAGCTGCCATGAATGCCCGTATACTCGCGCTCGTTCACGTCAGCTCCCGGTACACGGATACCGCAAACCACATCAAAGATGCACAAGAGAAATTTTCCGGTACTATCATCGTCCCAAAAGATCTCGATATGCTGGAAATCGGATACCGGGATTGAAGCATATCCACAAGTGATCTGCATCAGGTCCGGGAATCCTGAATTTTCTTTTGATCTAAAACTGCATACACTCCTCTTATGCTCCATCGGAAAGGGGAGCAATGCACTTAAACATGCACACGTCCAATCATGATCAAAGCAGCATTGGCTTGTTTTGCGGCGTTGAAATACATCCATAGCAACAATGCAGACACTATATACGCTTCGCTGTGCGTGGAGAGAGAAGATGATTCATGATGACGATATTCTCGTCTATCGGCTGTCCGCAGGTTGTGACTTGTCCGATGTCGAGGAAGGAAAAGTTTATACCGGTAAGGTGCAGGGATTTGCAACATTCGGTATGTTCGTCCAGTTGAACGAACGGATTAAAGGGCTCGTGCACAAGAGCAACATGAAGGCTGAGCACAAGGAGAAAGACAACGTCCTTGTGAGAGTGCGCCAGATTCGCCCGAACGGGAACATCGACCTTGAAGAACAAGTGATACAGGTCTACCAGGTACAGGTAGTAGAGAGGACCTCAAACACTGTCCGCATTGCCGATCTGTCTTCAAAAGTAGGGAGATCTATTGCAATAGAAGGGGAAGTCTCGCAGATCAAACAGACCAGTGGTCCCACCATCTTCACTGTTGTGGATGAATCCGGCACCCAGAACGTTGCGGCATTTGTTGAAGCTGGTGTACGGGCATTTCCTGAGGTAGAACTCGGGAACATTGTCCGGGTCATTGGCGAAGTGATGATGAGGAACAACCAGCTCCAGATCGAAGCAGATATAATCACTGCTCTTTCTGGGGATGAGGAGACCAAAGTCCGTACGCGGATTGAAATAGCACTGGATGCACGCGCTGAACCGGAAAACATTCTCCCGCTCGTAAAAAGCGATGTTCTGGACAGTCTCCGCCCGGAGATGCAGAAGGTAGCAAAGATCATCAGGAGAGCCGTTTTTACCGCACAACCCATCATCCTCCGGCACCATGCAGATGCTGACGGTATTTGTTCAGCGGTTGCCATTGAGCAGGCAGTGGTCTCACTCATCAAGGAGAGCGGCGGCGATTATGATGCGGACTATTTCCTCTTCAAGCGCGCGCCGTCAAAAGCACCGTTCTACGAAATAGAGGATATTACCCGCGACCTAGATTTCTCGTTAAAGGACCATGCACGGTACGGACAGAAGATGCCGCTTGTCATCCTCACTGACAACGGTTCGACCGAAGAGGATGAAGCCTCATACAAGATCGCGAGCGTCTATGATCTTCCGTTCATCGTCATCGACCACCACCACCCGGATGCAACAATCGACAAATACCTCGTTGCACATGTCAACCCTTACCATGTCGGAGGGGATTTTGGCATCACTGCCGGCATGCTGGGAACTGAGGTCGCACGACTGATCAACCCAAAGGTTGAGCCCATCATCCGCCACCTGCCGGCAATTGCCGCTGTTGGTGACCGGAGCGAGGCGCCGGAACGCGCCCTGTATCTCGCACTTATCAGCGACCAGTACTCTGAACAGGCATGCAAGGATATCGCGCTTGCCCTTGATTATGAACAGTTCTGGCTCCGGTTCAATGATGGTCGGGAGATAGTAAAAGATATCCTGAACCTCCTTGGAATGCCCGAACGGCACGCAAAACTCGTGAAGCTACTTGTTGAAGGGGCAAATACCATGATCGAAGACCAGATGAGCGCCTGTATGCCACATGTAGTGCCACGCGTGCTATCAAACGATGCTCATCTGTTCCTCATCGACGTCGAAATCCATGCGCACAAGTTCACGTTCCCCCCGCCCGGGAAGACTTCCGGCGAGGTGCATGACAGGTTGTGCAGGCAAAACGTTGGGAAACCGGTCGTTACAATCGGTTTTGGTCCCGACTTTGCTGTTCTGCGTTCAAGGGGGGTTCTTATGAACATCCCGCGGATGGTGCGGGAACTGCATAACGAGATCCCCGGTGGCGGTATATCCGGCGGCGGACACCTCGTTGTTGGCAGCATCAAGTTTGTTGAGGGTATGCGGAGTATTGTTCTCGAAGCGCTGATAAAAAAGATCAGCGAAGCACCCGTACAGACATGATCATGAGAACAAAAAAATCCTGCAATTTTTTTCCTCAGACGAAAGGTTAGTTAATATGCGCGACTTAACAAATTTAAAGCGCACAGCACGCTAAATCCAGATTTTCCGCGCCGCGCTATAGTGCAGTTGGGAAAACAACCGAAATTCGGGCAGCACGATTAGGTATATATATATACCAGTTAACATAAATGAGTTTTTAATGCTGAGGCGAAACATGTCTACAACAAAGAAGATCAAAGATAAGTACAACGAGACCCAGCACAAAATCGTTCATTATCTCCAATCGGGGATAACCGTGGGCAAACTCTACTTCAAGTCAAAATACATTGCAAAAGACCTCGGGTTATCTCCCAAGGAAGTAGGAACGAACATGGCAATTCTTGCGGATATATGCAAGGATTTGAACATTATCCGGTGGAGCTATTCGAACAGCACGACGTGGATGGTCACGCCCCGTGCCCTATAACTTTTTAGTAATCACACCCTTTTTTTATTATGGTGAAACTTCTGGAACTTGAATCTGAAATCGAGTTTGTTGCCGATATCAATGGCTACAAGGACTGCCTGATGTCACAGGATCCGACACAGGAGAACCCGAACGCGCTCTGGTTCAACATTGATATCCCCAAAGGACACCTCCTAAAAGCCGGAGATCGTGTCCGCGTGACCGTTGAGAAGATCTAATCAGTCTGCGTTTTGGTCGCGCCTTACACTTCTTCCAGTATCGTTTTCATTTAAACCGGAGGGCATTTTCGCTCTCCCCGCAATAGTGTCTTTTGGCATGGATACAGGATATGGTATGGGACTTCTCACGCCATAGGTATAAATGTGTACAATTTTACATCTGAATTATGCCTGACAGCCCGTGCCTCATCCATCTTTTCAAAATCGCTCCACGATTACATGATGTCAGTTGCAATGCGATGTCTGACTGTCCCGCCCGATATTACAATTCCCCATGTTCTGACAGATTCATCGGGCATAGGGTGATGAAATAATGACATGCCTCTTCCCGGATCTGGTACCTGCTGCCCGGGGTCTTGAACCGGCTGACATCGTGTACCGTAATGCCGAGATCTTCAATGCCTTTGCATGCGACTGGGAACGATCCGATCTTGCCGTTAAGGACGGGATCATTATTGGAATTGGGACATCATATCACGGGAAGGTGGAACGGGATCTTCATGGTGCGTATGTTGTACCGGGGCTGATTGATGCGCATGTCCATATAGAGAGTTCGCTTTTGACCCCCTGCGAATATGCACGACTGGTTTCTACTCACGGTACAACCACCGTCATTGCTGACCCGCATGAGATCGCAAACGTGGCTGGAACTGCCGGGATAGAATTCATGCTCACGAGCAGGAACAATGCTCCGGTTGACATCCTCTATATGCTCCCGTCCTGTGTACCGGCAACACCGGCTGACGTTGGCGGTGCCACGCTTGATGCAGACGCTCTAAGACCGTTCATTGGCAGGGACGGGATTCTCGGTCTGGGGGAGATGATGAATGTCCCGGGCGTACTCGCCGGTGATGCAGGTATTCTTCAAAAAATACAACTTACGAGAATATGTGATGGACACGCCCCACTCCTCTCTGGCAGGGATCTGAATGCCTATGTGCTCGCGGGTTTGCAAAGCGATCATGAATGTACAACCCGACACGCGGCTGAGGAAAAACTCCGGCGGGGGATGTACATTTTCATACGGGAAGGTTCTACTGAACGGAACATTGCTGCATTAATCCCGCTTGTCACACCAACGAATGTCTCAAGGTGCTCGTTTGCCACCGATGACTGCCATGCAGATCTGCTTGCACAGGATGGGCATATCGACCGGTGCATCCGGAGAGCCATCGAATGTGGCTGTCCGGCAGAACTCGCCATCCGGATGGCAACCATCTCGGCAGCTGAACGGTTCGGACTAACTGATCGCGGAGCAATTGCCCCGGGACGGCGTGCGGATTTCTGTATTGTGGATGACCTCCGGAAATTTGTCATAAAAGAGACCATCTTTAGCGGGAAAACGATACAAAATATTCCCGTTTCGCCACCGCTCGGCATACTTCCCTCATCATTCCATTGTTCCCCACCAACTCTTGAGCAAATCAAGATCACGGGTACCGGATCTGCACGAGTGATTGGGCTTGTTCCTCACCAGATCATTACAGATGCACTTCGGTATGAGATTGCCGCCGGGCAAATCCCGGATATCGAGCGGGATATCCTGAAGATCGTGGTCTGTAACCGGTACCGGGACGGGTGTGTCGGGGTAGGTCTTGTTCATGGTTTTGGCTTGAAGCTGGGGGCAATCGCATCAAGCGTCTCGCACGATGCCCATAACATTATCGCTGTCGGTACAAGTGATGTCGAGATTATTTCCGCTATCGCTGTGGTTATTCGCTCACAAGGTGCAATGGCGGCGGTAATCGGTGATGATGAAGTCGTCCTCCCGCTGGACTGCGCAGGACTGATGTCCACCCTGCCTTACCCGGATATTGTCTCCTACCTTAAACAACTCAATGATACTACAAAGAGGATGGGGGGGATCAATGACCCGTTTATGTACCTCTCGTTTTTGGCTCTCACCGTAATCCCGGCGCTTCGGATCACTGACCGTGGCGTATTTGATGGAGAAAAATTCAAAGACGTGCCGTTGTTCGATTGAGGATTACCTGAATGGATTGAACAGAAAGATTGGGTAAACCCCGAACGGTTAATCAAAAACTATTTACCGGTTATAGATGGTGCATCCGATTCGCTCTCGGTCACGCGTGAGGAGTATCCTTTTGGCACGCAGGTGTATCATCATTATTCCCGCGCTCATTTCCCATCTGTTCCCCATTTGTAATTGCACGTACGAGCGATTCGGCTGACGCAAGGTCTCCCTCTTCGGCGCTTGCACGGATAGAAAAGGTCACATCCGTAAGAATTTTCTTTGACAGCACCCGCGTCAGGTCATCAACAATTTCCACGGTCCTCTCATCCGGGGCGCCAAGCCGGGCAAGCGCCTTGTCCCGCTCCCGGATCCGTACAGCCTCAGCCCACGTATGCAGGAAGGCAAGAATGTCATCTGCCGATCTCCGCTGCAACTGCCGCATGAAGAGGTCGAGTTCGCTGGTTACAAACTCATGAGCTCGTTCGGCTTCCGATCTCCGGGTGACCATGGTCTGTTCATTGATCATCCGCAGGTTATCGATAGTAAAGAGACTGACACCGTCAATCGCATCCGCACCTTCCTCAACATCGCGGGGTTGGGCGATGTCGATGATAATGATAGGTCGGGGATGCCCATCTACGGGCCAGCACCGTTCCCTCATTGCATGCCGTAGGTCTTTTACATGGATCACCGGGTGTGGGGCAGACGTGCAGGAAATAACGACGTCAGAAAGGGTGATATAATGATAAAGTTCAGAGAGCCGTACCGCTTTCCCGCCGATTTTCTTTGCCAGTATCACTGCACGCTGGTAGGTCCGGTTAGCGACATACATTGCCGTCAGGTGCTTGGCTGCAAGTGCCTGTGCAACTAATAGACCCATCTCACCGCTGCCGATCACAAGGATATGCCTGCCTTCGAGACTTCCTAACTGCGATTCCGCAAGAAGAACCGCAGCAGATCCAACTGATACCGCCCCACGGTTGATCATTGTCCTCTTGCGCACCTCCACTCCGACATGGATCGCTTTGTTGATACAGAGCTCCAACAGAGTGCTCGCAGTACCGGCTTCCTGCCCATCCGCAAGTGCTTTTTTGAGCTGCCCGATGATCTGGTCTTCACCAACGATCATCGAATCGATACCGGATGCGAGCGAGAAAAGGTGCTGGAGTGCTTCTTTCCCTTCAAGGAGGAAAAATCCAGTTCTTCCCAGTTCTGCAATAAGATCCCGCAGGGCTTCGCCACCACCTTCAACGATGATCTCCACCCGGTTGCATGTCTGGAGAAGAAGTGTGCCTTTGAATCGCCCGGAAGCCAGTTGAAGAAACGCAGCTTCATCAGGGAAACGGAATGCTTCAAGAGCCGTGACTTTTGCAGTATGGTGGCTCACACCGGCAATGGCGATTCGGGCGATAGCTGGTTCAGTCATGCAGGTATCCCCGTTCTACCATTCGCCATGCATCTTCCGGTGAATTGCATAACATAATCCAGATCTGTCGATCGTTTAATACCTGCCAGAGGATCACACTCCGCTCATCCTGTGAGAGGTTTGTAGTTTTCAGTAGTTCACGTAATCTTTGTTGGAGTTCGATCATTGCATCGAGCGAGGGGTATCGCGTTTCGATCTCCTGCCGTAGGAATCGTGAGACTCCCGGGCTCTTTCCAGTTGTACTGATAGCAATTGTATAGTTGTGCCCCCCGGTTGCTGCCGGAATCATTACATCGCCATTTTCGCCGTCAGCATTGTTGAAGAGTATCTGCTTCTTTTTGCAGAGATATCCAATACGGTCATTCTGGAGCGCATCTGAGAGTGCTGCAATAACAAGGAATGCTGGTCCAATGATTGATTCCAGTTCGTCATCAGAGACTTTGCTGATATCCAGTTCCTGAAACCGGAGCGGAAGAGCCGAACATTTTTGGGAAAATGAACGGCTGATGAGTGTTACATCTGCATCTGGCAGGAATCGTGCTGCTTTACGTGCGGCAACTTCTCCTCCTCCGAAGATCACAATCTGTTTGCCCGAACAGTCCACGAAGAGAGGAATCATTCGATATTAGATAGGGCGATTGCGTTACTTTAAGATGTTGGATTTGATGCCATTCTGGTCGGATTACCAATCTGTGCGAAGACTTGATGACTGATATCATGCGGCTTATCTGGCGATGCCAGATTGTTATCCGGGACCAAAAACTACGGCGAGAATTTGCCCGGAGTTCGATATACTTAAATTGTTTGAATGCTCACATTGTAGAGCACACTGCGCCGATAGTGTAGTGGTTATCACTAGGCGTTGCCAACGCCTAAACCCGGGTTCGAGTCCCGGTCGGCGCATACTGTTTTTATTTCTTAACTTTCTGACGATGTTTTTTTGAAGTGATTGATTTTATACACGTCTGGTTATACCAACAAAACAATTCCCATGATCCGTGGGATGCAAATGACCAACTATTAATTGTGCGTGTGCTGCTGACATACCTCGACATGAAACCGTACATGATTCCCCCAAAAACACAAATTTACAAAATAAGAATACCAGTAGCATTTACAGAGAAAACGGCAAGAACCGTTTTTCGGGAGATTGTATCTTTCGATAGAATACAATATGTACGTGAAATAGCAAAAAAGAGAGGAGATAACCTACCCTTATTTCTTCTTGGGTGCTGCCTTCTTTGCTGCCGGTTTCTTTGCGGCGGGTTTTTTCGCGGCTGGTTTCTTCGCTGCTGCCATCCGATTCCACCTCCTACCGTAAAGGGTTATATTTTTGATTAATCTATCAACAGATAAATATTTTGGTCGCAACATCGTTTTGGCGTGTAGAATCATCATAAACTGGGGGTTTGTTCAATGCAGAATGGAGTGATTTGAACTGGGACTGATTTAACACGCGATCTGTATTGAAATGCGCAATCTTGCAAATTATGCCCCGTTTGGTCTGAATCGCATGAAATGCTAGGATATATTTTCCCCTGCAAAATCAGGATCGCCGAATTTCCTGCAGCACGCGCCCCACGACGTGAACAGATATAAAGAAACGTGATTGTTTAGCCTGACTTTTTTGAGCTGCAAAAAAGGAGGATGGACGGATAACTACTGAATATGTCATGGGGTTCCAAGGCGTTCTTCCCGTTATAATGAATTGTAGGATTCCTGTGTTATTCAGGACCATCCGGGCAGATCATACCCGGTTGACGTGATCTCTTGCGAGAAAAACATACAGAGAATAGATCCCGCACATGTCACGCGATATACCCGGATTACCGGCATGTCTACTGATTACCAGATTGATGATTTGGCGCATTTGACCAAAAAGGATCTGCCAGAAGTAAAAAACCCGTATAGGAAAAACGAACTGATTCCCCTTGGGACCCGTCATATAGCACATGAAAAAGGCGCTCGTCGTTTTCATAGTAACCGCAGATGATTCGACAATTGCACAAGCATACGTGATGAAAATGCCGCGAGGCATTTTCAGAAGAAAGATTATTCGCTCTTCGGTTGGTCGCGGGAATCTTCACAAATGACAGTTTCGGGATGAGAGACGAGGTTCATTTTTGGAGTTTTCCGGAGGATACTCTGTGCAGCCACGTGATTTAAAATAACAATGATAACGAGGAACAGGCATGCATGGAGTATGAACGTGATGTACTGTGCGCCGCCGCGGGTGCTGTAGGCAAAGAGTGCGTAGATGATTCCGGCAAGAGTAATTACTCCACACGAGATCAATGTCGCCCGGACACCGGTGAACTGCCTGCTTCGTATGTCAGGGAAGATGAGGAGCCCGATAATGCCAATTACTCCAAACCCGACACCAATGAAGAGCAGGACATACAGGATCACATCAATAATAAGCGCACTCATTGTGGCTCACCCTGATCGCGACCAGTAAACCAGATCGTTCCCACAAAAAAAGCGATTGCAAGGATCATCGCGATATCCAGTACGAAGAGGTTCCCTAAGGCAATCGCAAGACACAACAGCCCGGAACAAGCGATTGTAATGGCTGCATTTAATGCGATCATCTGGTCCAGCCGGGTAGGACCGGGGAGGATGCGTAATACTGCGCAAAACGCAAGGACGACCATGCAGACTGCAGCAAAGAGCCATGTATCGATCATTTGAGACGAACTCCGGCATAAACGCGGGGGGGTTGGAAGTAGTACGGAACGCAGATCTCCCCAAAACCGCAAAAAATCCATCTAAGGAAAATGGCACAGGTCTGCCTTTCTTTCATCAGCACTTCCGGTTATCCCCCCGAACAGGTATCACAGTATTAGATGGAAAATTGGGGTTAATCAATCCTCCCGATTAATTAGATCTGGATTGTCACAAAGACACGCCCGTCATTTTTGAATGCTGCAATAACTACCTCTCTTAAGAAGACAAACTCCCCAATTTTTATTCCTGAAAGATGAAAAACTAAAGAAATGCCCTACTTTTATCCGGGAAAGATCCTCTTTCGCGGGTGCGATCACCCTCTATAAACCTGTCTTCGATCTTCAATGTAGTTGTGGAGTAGACATCCGTGAAAACCCGCATGCAGTTAATGCCCGCTGGTGTCACGTCGTTTGCAAACTATTGCCCTCTTGCAGCATTAATCCGATCTCAATGACAGAAGTGCCTCTCGTTTATCGGTTAGCGGAAGTTCGAATCGCATTTACGCGCGCAGAATAATGGCAGCTGGAGGAATCCGTAGGTGGATATCGAGATTTCGGGAGAGCAGATTCAGGACTGGACGACCCTACATGTCTGGTTGTACCTGTTACGGGAACAAGTGCCTACAACCAATTATACCAACACCATCAAAACAAGATTGGATAACTCATGTGCCCGTCAAGTGATATTGCATCGGTCTATATGATTGACAGAACCCCCCTCTACTCTGAATAGAGTGGCAGAATTTGCTCGTGCAATGGCAAGAGACAAACGGGATTTCAACACAATGGGTACATGCTGGTACATGAAGAATAATGGAGAGGTGCCATGACAAAGAAGATAGCCATCGTTGACTACGGACTGGGAAATTTAAGGAGTGTCATCCGGGGTCTTGAGCGCGCTGGATCAGCTGCCGTAATCACAAACAATGCTCCTGAGATTGCCGCAGCAGATGGGATTGTCCTTCCCGGTGTCGGCGCATTCTCTGAAGGAATGGAGCAGCTCGGGGCACTTAAAGAGACCGTGATTGCGGCAACTCATGATGTACCCCTGCTCGGCATCTGCCTTGGAATGCAGATGCTGATGGAAATGAGCGAAGAGCACGGTGAGCATCCCGGACTGGGGCTTGTCCCGGGACATGTTCGCAGGTTCCCGCGAGTGCCGGGACAGAAAGTGCCACACATGGGCTGGAATACTATTCATGTCGAAGAACCGGACAACCCCCTCTTTTCCGGACTCTCCTCTGATGAGTGTGTCTATTTTGTTCACTCATATTATGCGGATACCCACCCGGAATATACTCTGACCACTACACAATATATCTGCCCGTTCGCTTCGTCAATTTACCATAAAAATGCTTATGGCGTACAATTTCACCCGGAGAAGAGCGGAGCAGTGGGACTGCGGCTCTTAAAAAATTTCATCGAGATGGTATGAGCACTTTGGCTCTTCATTTTCCCACGTAATTCCCAGCGTTGGTTCCCGCTCGTATTTGGGAACCTTTTAATTCTAACCATTCAATCCTGTAGCATGAAAAGGATCATCCTCATTTCAGTATTTCTTTGCATCATTTGTACGGGAGCTGCATCCGCGTATGGGGTGTACTTGAATTGTACGGGTTCGGTGCAAGCTGGACAGACTCTTAAATGCGCGATTGACAGTAATCTACCTGCCGGCACCTCCTTTGATCTGGTTTTTTACCAGTCACAGTATACCGCAACTGAACTTGATCGCCAGCCGGTCACTATCCAGAAAGACCACGCCACCCAATACAAACTATTCGATACCCGGGGGTACAAGGGTGGGCAATATAAAATGGAAATCCAGTTCCCTGTGGGCGGATATTCTGGCGATCTGCAATCGGAGTCGGTGACAAACCAGCTTATCAAGATCATCGACCGTTCTGGTGATATCACCATCACATCGCCCGAGTCCCAGTTGCTTACTAATGCACTCCAGATCGATGGTTCCATCTCGAAAAAGGCAAGTGACGGCGTTGAACTGGAAGTGAAGGGACAGAATACCGGCAGGGTATTTGGTCCCCAGTATATCCCAACAACAAAAGACATAAAATCGGGTGACGGTGTATTCACCCGGAAGGTGACGGTGACGCAACCCGACGTGTACGATGTCTATTTTTCAGATCCTGATGGATTGATTGGTATCGTTTCATTTGAGGTGATTTCCCCCACCCCGACAATGACTTCCGTTCCGGTAACCACGACCACCATCCGGACTATCCGCACTACCCAGACTACTCCGCCGACCCCAACACCGACAAAGTCTCCCCTTGGGGAAGTTGTCGTTATCGGGGCACTGGGAATCACCGGGGTCCTGTTCTCCCGTTTACACAAATAATCATAATTCCTTTTTTCACCCGTTATCTCATCCATTGCCTATCACCCCTCATTGTCCTCCAGTATGCACACAAAAGCACGAGGCAAGTCACTGCATGTGGCAGACTTCCGGTACCTGCATCCATAACAATATGTGCGGATAAAAGCAGATGAGAATGAAAGAATGTCTGAAATAACGCCACCAGAACCAGGAGAAAAAGGATTTCATACCCTATCTCTTCCCTTAAAACGTCCCCTGAATGCTATCGAAATCCAGATAGTTGATGCAATCGCAAAGAAACTCAAACGAGATCATATCTCGTTTTCCCAGACTGATGATCTCCTCCGGTTTCATTATCATACCCTGAACTTCGATCTGTTCAAGGCGCATGTCCCTCATGTACTCAGTGAATACCACAACAGGTTTCCGGAAGCGGAGATTGATGATACCCTTTTCACAGCCCTTGTCTCCGGGCTTGAGAATATCAAAAGTTATGGTATCAAGATGGGAAAACGGGTATATGTCGATTATAACAAAGAACGAAAGGTCAGGGGGAGACCCAAGAAGGTGGCACGGCGGGTTTCGTATTTTTATGCAGCTGACCATACCTTCACACCAGAGGTGAACGAACTTCCCCATGAGTTTATCAACAAGATCCTTTGTGGGGATAGCATGGAGGTGCTAAAGGGTATTCCTTCAAACAGTGTCGATCTGGTTTTCACATCACCGCCATATAACTTCGGACTGGATTACCAGAAGAGTGAAGACGGGGTCTTGTGGGATGAATATTTCGAGAAATTATTTGCCGTATTTTCCGAGTGCATCCGGGTGATGAAGTACGGAGGACGGATCATTGTCAACGTGCAGCCGCTCTTCTCCGATTACATCCCGATTCATCATATCATCTCGAACTTCTTCATGGAGAATCATCTGATCTGGAAGGGGGAGATCCTCTGGGAGAAAAACAATTACAACTGCAAATACACCGCATGGGGGAGCTGGAAGAGCCCAAGCAACCCGTACCTGAAGTACACGTGGGAGTTTGTCGAGATCTTCTGTAAAGGGGAATTAAAAAAGACCGGGGACAAAGCAGATGCCGACATCACCGCAGATGAATTCAAGAAGTGGGTGGTTGCCCGGTGGTCTATCGGTCCGGAAAGAGCAATGAAAGAATACGGTCACCCGGCGATGTTCCCGGAAGATCTTGTAGAGCGGGTGCTCAAATTGTTCAGTTTCAAAAATGATATTATTTTAGATCCATTCAATGGTGTTGGCACTACATCGGTCGTTGCAAAGAAGCTGGAAAGGCGTTATATCGGGATTGACATATCAGAAGAATACTGTAAAAAAGCCGAAGAACGGCTGAAAAAGATGCAGATCCAGAAACAACTGGATCTCGTCTGAAAGTATTCCGGCAATCCCGATTTTTTCCTGCCGAATACTGCTTTTTGAAATCCTCGCGAGATACACACACCCATGAGACACTCGGACAGCACGCAATGCCGTTATGCTGGTTTATCGCCTCTCTTTCCTTTTTATCCCAGAACTCTCTTTCTCGCGATGCATGTTGTCTTATCCATGCACAATAACTCATTGCATCGCGCATGACAATCCCCACAACTCCTGAACAGGTGCTATGGTGGATGTTACGGATAAACCGGCTTCCTCATTGTATGTACGATTGGTACTATCGACACATTGAATCCAGACATCTGCATACATAGGTACTCCCATCACCATTGGGAGGTGAAACATTCATGCCAAAACGAATTGAGACGGGAAGTCTGGATGGAGATGCGATTGGTTTCTCTGAAGATCTGTTCTCCGGCTGGGTTGAACTCTACGAAGATTGCCGGCTCTATCTTTACTATATCATATCCCGGGACAAAAACCAGAATAACACCCAGCACCTCCTTGCCAGATGGTTGCATGACAATTATGATCTCCGGATTGTCAAACCATCACCCATCATGCAGCATATTATCAAAAAGTTCGGGTTCGAACGGGCATACGAGTACCTGCCTGCACATTATGACGATGAGATTGAAGTCTGGCGCAAACGAAAATCTTCCGTTGTGTAAGCAGTTTAAAAAAGGTCGCTGATGAACACTGCCCAGCGAGAACATACAACGGATTACTTCGCAATCATCACTGTGGTTTACCGGCGTTGTACTGGTGTTGGATGTGCGGGAGTAATCCCGGAAAACCAACAAAAGCGCAGTTGTATCCGGTCCTTTCAATAGTAGATCCGTATTGCAGAAATACGGGCGATGATGATCCAGATACATGAAAACATATATGATTCCCCTTGGGACACATGCATACAACATATAAAAACACCACGAGCCGTTTTCATATTAACCCCCGATGAGCCGATAATGTCACAAAGATACAAAACGAAAAACGCGGAGCGTTTTTCATATGAAATTTACCGATGACTGCCGTTCGGGAATTAGAAGTTCCGGTAGTCCATTTAGCATAAAAAGCGCATCCACAATTTTCTGCCGTCGACATTGTAATCTCATGCCTCATTTGCGTTTTTAAAAGTCCACCTGACTGATTATCTGCATGATAACAGCCGGTTTTGAAGTCGATGATAAAATTAAGAAGATATTTATAATTTCGTATCGTGAACTCTCAATAGGATTTATAGCATTTATGAAGTTGGTCTCGTACGATATCCCTCCTCTATGTTGATGACGAAGCTGCCCTTCTTGATATTGGGAAGGTCTACCTCGAAAAACTGGGAAAATTTACCGTAGACACGGCACCGTCCGGAAAGGCAGCTCTCGAAAAGCTCAAGACCAAATCCTACGATGCCATTGTTTCTGACTACCAGATGCCGGTGATGGATGGAATCGAACTCCTTACCATTATCAGGAAAAAATATCCATTCCTGCCCTTCATCATCTTCACGGGCAAAGGGCGCGAAGATGTGGTCATCGAAGCCTTTGAAAAGGGTGCTGATTTTTATCTCCAGAAAGGAGGTGCGCTAAAGCCGCAGTTCGCCGAACTTATTCACAAGATACATGCAGCTGTCGATCATCGCAGCGCTGCGGCGCGGGTTCATACGCTCGATCGGCTTTATACGGTTCTTTCCGCGACGAATAAAGCGATCGTGCTCATCCGCGATAAAAAAGAATTGCTCTCAGAGATATGCCGGGTTGCCGTTGATATAGGTGGTTTTGCTATGGCGTGGGCGGGGATTGTTAACAAGAACACGCACATCATCGAACCCATCGCAGTACAGGGGCACAGTTACGGGTTTCTGGATACCATCACGATATCATCAGAGAATATACCCGGTGGTCGGGGTCCCACCGGAACTGCATTCCGCGAGAAGAAATGCGAGATCTGCAACGATATAGCTCACGATCCTCGTATGACACAGATAAAAAAAGAGGCGATGAAACGTGACTACCGGTCGCTCGCGGCATTCCCGTTCGCGCTGAACACTGCAAATGCCGGCGTTATCACATTCTATGCCAATGTTCCGGGTTTTTTCGATGACCAGATCATCCAATTGCTGGATGAACAGTCAAAGAATATCTCATTTGCCCTCAAAACTCTTGATGAAAAAGCACAACAAGTGGTTGTAAAGACCGCGCTCGCCGAGAAGACAGTCGAACTCGACCGGTTTTTCACCATTTCACTTGACATGCTCTGTGTTATAGATAAGGATGGGCGGTTCCACGATCTAAATCCTGCATGGATGAAGGTACTCGGGTACAAAAAAGAAGAGCTGATGACACACCGTTTCCTTGATTTTGTTCATCCGGACGATATGCAGGCAACTAAGGAAATTTTTACTAAACTAAATAACCATGAGAAGATCCTGCATTTCACTAACCGTTACCAATGCAGCGATGGTTCATACCGGCAGATGGAATGGCGGGCATCTCCCCACGGTTCGATCATCTATGCCGGTGCCCGTGATGTTACTGATCGAAATGCCACCGAACATTCTCTTCGGGAGAGCGAGCAGAAATTCCGTTCCCTTGTCGAGAATGCCCTGGAAGGCTTCCTGATTCTTGATTTTGAAGGTAAGATCCTGTTTGCCAATAATGCAGCAGCACTCACGATCGAAGCGGATGAGTGCGCTTCCCTTACAGGCAGGAACGTAATGGAATTTATCGCGCCCGAGTCCCGTGAGGATATCGCGAGGGACTTTGTTCAGGTAGCACATGGGAACGATGCCTATCTTGCACAATACAATGCGATCTCGGCAAAAGGCAGAAAAATCTTTGTGGAATGCGTCGGGAAGGTAATCAGTTATGAGGGG
>JAPKXU010000197.1 GCA_026394655.1 Methanoregula sp.
GGGGAGTATTCCCTGAACCGTACATCTATTAAAATGCTTAATTATGTTGTGTATTGTACACATTTATACATTATTGTTGTTTATAGTTTATTTGTGCAGATTGTACCACATTAATGTATTTTGTTTCTCGGGTGGCGATCAGCACCGATCCCAGAAGATAATCCGATCAAACAATTGCAAACCGATTATATCCTCTTGTACGTGTAAATGACCTGCCACTTCCATCACCGGGAATGGTTTTTAAATTTATGCCGTCAGAGCGATAGTATCATCAGCGTATTAATGTAATATCTGGTCAGAGTATTATCTGCAAAACAGGGGTGCAGGGACTTGGACATCCGGAAAAAAACCATCCTCATTCTATGCGTCACCCTTATCGCTCTCATTGGAGTCCAATGGCTTTTCTCCGAACTCATGATCATGGGGGGGTTTTCCCATGTCGAGATCCAGAGTGCTGAGAAAGATACGAACCGTGCCGTGGTGGCACTGGGCACCGACATCAACTGGCTGGATGCAGTGGCGGTTGACTGGGCAACCCGTGACAAGATAGAACAGGCGCTCCTCGATACGGGTCAGGCAGCATCCATCTCATCTCTTTTAGGAGATGAAAATTTTGAACAACTGCAATTCAATTACATTCTGCTGTTTGACAAATCCGGGCACCGTGTTGCTGGAAGAGGGTATGACCTTGATGCACATCATGACCAGCCGGTCCCGGCATCACTGGAAACGATACTGTCATCTGCTTCTGCTTCAGCGATCATGAACGGATCGCGGACCGGCATAATCGGGATTGTCTCAACAACACCTGCCCCGCTCCTCGTTGCCATACGCCCGGTTACGAATGGTAAAGGATCGACAGCACCTATCGGCTATATTCTCATGGCGAGGTACCTTGATGCTGCGGAGATCTCACGACTCTCCGAACGAGCGCAACTTCCTGTAGAGATACGATCTTACAATGATCCCACACTCCCACCGGACTTCAAAAAAGCTATTGCGGCATTCCCATCAAAACCTGAAACATTCATCACACAAACGGAGAAGGAAACCCTCCAGGTTGATGCCCCGCTCACAATCCAGACGCTGGGAGAGAACACGCTCGGCGGTTATGCAAGCATAGCGCGGGATATTTACCACCAGGGAAAGGACACGACACTGTTCTTTATCCTGCTCCTTATCGTCTCTGGTGTAACGTTCGGTATCATCATCATTATTCTTCTCGACGAAACTGTCCTGTCACGGCTTTTAACCCTGAACAACCGGTTCACATCCATTGGAAAAGAGCGGGATTTCTCCGCCCGTATACCGGTGAGCGGAAACGATGAGGTGTCGAACCTCACAACCGGCGTGAACAACATGCTTTCCGAACTGGAGGTATCCCAACGAACTCTTCAACATCGTCTCATCCAGAGCGAAGAGAACTACCGGCTTTTCTTCAACAGCATCACGGATCCTGTCATCATCTTCAGCTTCGAAAATGGGGATCTGTCAGGAACAATCATCGAATCGAATGATGCCGCATCCACTGTGCTGGGGTACTCGCGCGAAGAACTGCTCCAGCTCAACCCGCTGGATATTATCAAGACTGAGGACCATGACGGGTTGAACGGGTTTGTTGAGAAACTGCGCTCCGGTGAATACGAGCAGTACGAGTCAGATTACCGGACGAAAGATGGCAGTATGATCCCTGTGGAGATCAATGCACAGGTCTTTGATCATTTTGGTCGTACTGCTGTGCTTGCCATCGCCCGGGATATCACTGTGCGAAAGGACATCGAACGGCTGAAGATGGAAGCGTTCCAGCAGATCGAGCAGAACATGCAGCAGTTTGCGAGATTAAACGACCACATACGAAATCCGCTTCAGGCAATCATCGGAATCGCGGATTTGATGGAGGATAAAAGCGGGGAGAAGATCATTAAATATGCAAAAGTCATAAACGAACTCGTTCATAAGCTTGATTGCGGGTACTGTGAATCTGAGAAGATCAACGAGTTTTTAAGGAAATATTACGGTATCGGTAAAAAGTGAAAGACCTGCCAGCAAAATGAGGGGGAAATGTTTTTTCGCACCGGACATAACCGCATTTTCACTCTAGCGTCTCACGAAGGGCACCCGGCAAATCTTGGGCAGGCAAATAGAAATCATTAATTGATAATATGAATCAGATAATCAATACTAGGTAAAATCAAGTGGTTGAAAGTGAATTATTGTATATACAGAAATATGTCAGCCTGAAGCTGGAGTGAAGAACATGGCAACCGATCGAACAGCAATGATCAAAAAATTGACCGGCGTGTTCGTGATAATAACCTTACTTCTCATATCAACGGTATCCGGAGAGGTACTTGCACCAGCATCGCCACTTAACCTCTCACAGAGTAGTTACAGCAACGGCATCACCGGGAGCAGTCGACCGGATGGGGGCAGTCCCGGAAAAGATAGTGGAGCCGTGGGCGCGGGCGGGAATGTGAGTGCTGTCGGTTCACCGTCAGGTCAGGTAACCAAAACCACTTCTGGTATTGGTGGGTCGCAGGTCAGCGGCGTGGGAAACACAACAGAGATCTCGGTTGATGTACAGCTGGCAAAAGCTGCGAATGAAACGGTCGCTGTTGAAGGGACTGCCATTACGATAACGAAGGGTCCCGTTTCCGTGACAGTCAACGCAGCTGCAGAGCCTCAGGTGAAGAATGGGACAATCAAGGCAGTCATCAAGTCCATTACGATGAATTATGCACCTATAACTGCCCAGTTCAAGGATACCGGTACAGTTTCAGCATCTTTTACTGCGAATCTTATCACTATTCCCCCGCCGAATGCAACGATCTCTGCCACCCTCGCAGAAAGACCGGATGCGACTGCCCAAGCGGCGTTTGATCAGGCAGTGTCCCAGAAAGGATACCAGATGGGCGTTATCGCATATATTATGAACGTGGCAAAGACCAACCTCGCCGATGGAACAGAGATCGGGCAGGCAAGCGTCAATATGAGTATCGCCCCATCATGGGTAACAGTGCAGGGTGGTGCTGGTGCGGTAAAGATTGTCCGTTTGGCGGATGACGGGACTTCGCAGGTGCTTGACACCCGGTCCTTAGGTCTGGACAGTTCCGGAAACATGGTCTTTGCAGGTATATCCCCCGGGGGATTATCGATCTTTGCATTGGTATCAGTAAAATCACCCCCGGCGGGTCATGCGATTACACCGCAGCCGACATCACCCGTATCGCTACCGTTCACCAGTGCAAATTCCATGCTGCTTATCCCGCCCCTTGTCGTCTTTGTGGTAGTCCTTTTGATGAGACGGCGGCGATAACCTTTTTTTTATCGTATCCATCGTGAACTGACCGTGCCTCGAACCTTGGGTATTCTTCACTTCACTTTCACACTCTTTTTGTGCAGGTTTTTTTACCATTTTATTCCGGCATTCCTCTCACTGGAATTCTGGTAACCGTTCTTTGGGTGGGTGGGTGGATGCTCTGCCGCGACTTGGAGGAGATAGAGCCCGTAACGCGTGATGTTGACCCCATACCGGAGATCAACTGACGGATTTTGTGGATGATACCAAAAAGTGTGGGAAAAACGTACATGATTCCCCTTGGGTGATATGCACACAGCACGTGAAAACGGCGCAATCCGTTTTTCAGAGGAACCCCTGATGAGCTGATGACGTTGCAAGTATACGTGATGAAAACAGCGGTAGCCGGTTTCTATGAAAATTCAGTTTGGAATTTTCGTCTTTGACTGCTTATGGCTAACGAGCATCATGGGTGTTTTCATAGGAAACTGCCGAGAAAATATAGGGTAAAAAAGGGGTGATTTTATTTAATCCTGACGGAGTACCAGGCAGCCGCCGATCTTATCGTGGAGCCCCTGTTTCTTCTTGGTGAATGCGATCATCAAAAATCCGATAAAGATGATCAAAAGTGAGATGAATTTGCCGAAGTGACGGAGCGTTGCCCGTGCGAATGAGACCCGGTCGCCGTCAAGATCTGTGACGACTGCGTGCACCAACACCTTGCCGGGTGTTGCCTGGCTACGGGAGGATTCAAACCCGGCAAAATAGACCCATGGGATCACGATGATGAGCATTCCCAGTGAAGCAACGATCGGACCTACCGTATCCGCCCCGCACCACTGGCAGAATTTACCGGAGGCATCGGTCTCTTTCCCACATTTTGGACAGAACATTCCTTGTACTCCTGATATGTAAATTTAATCCGGGTGTCCTTTTTAATTTAACTGTTCTTATCTTTCGTTTCGTGCATAATAAATGCCCGGAACCATGCGGTTTCTAAATTTTGGTAATAGCGGACAGTATGATCTACAGCAGCATTGCAGAACACAAATCAGAAATAGCAAAGGAATTAAAGCAATTCCCATGAAACCTGCGATCATCCTCGTCGCCGTTGCTGTGCTTGCCTGCTGTGCGCTCATCGCAGGGTGTACAAGTCCGACAGCAGCAGAGATCAAACCTGTTGAGACGCCTGTGATGACGTCATCAGGTACAATTATCCCCACATCCACCCCTGAACCTGTCGCAACGATCGACCTCGTTGTCACCCTTCCCACTGAGCAGTTCGTTGATCTCCAGCTCACGAAAGATCGCACGAATGGCGAGATCCATCTCCTGTATAACGGGGGCAAGGGAGAAATCTCCATCCAGAATATACAAATGAAGGTCACGTTCCCGGATGGCACGGTCATCAACCAGTACATGGATGATGGTAAAAAACCCCGGCGCGGCGACGAACTGATCATCCCCGGTACCCGTGGGAGTGATCGCTGCGAGGTTTACGTCACAAGCAGCGGCACGGTGTACAAGATCATGGATCAGCCGCTCATGTCCGTGCGGTATTGATCCTCCCTTTTTTCGCGATACTACAAGAGGATCATCGCAGTGGCAGATCACCGTCTTCCCGTTGTCCGATTTTTAATGAATCTCCGTTTGTGTTTTCCGTTTCCCGTTCATAACCCAGATCATTACAACCTGATTTGAAGATCCGGCGTAGTGAAGTCGGGGCAAGGCATCGTTTATTACCACTTATGCGACCCTGACCGACGCCCCGCTGTTCCGGGCAGATGTGATGAGGGTCGTGCCTCCGCCATGCTCCTGCATGAATGATTGTGCTGCCTGTTCGATCCCCCGCAGGTCCGTGTCACTAACCGCGTAGACCGTCGGACCAAACGAACTCATGCCGGCACCTGCCGCTCCGGCAGCCCTCATCGTATCGAGCAGCCCGGTGACTGCCGGTGGCTGGAGGCTCAATTCGACCTTTTTAAAACCGAGTGACTGGATCGCATTGACCGATGATCCGAACAGGTCAAGATCGCGCTCAACAATTCCCGGGAGCATCCGCATCAGGATTTCGTGACAGAGCGCCTGCACCTCTCCCAATGGGACCGGGCAATGCGTCCTGAAGATATCCGTCTCACTCACTCCGCTTGCACCTGCAGGCAGCGATGGCATCGCTAAGAGGATGCGCCAGTCCGGCGGGAATTCATGGCGGACGATAACCGGGGGCGGTCGTACCCCACGCGATGCCCGGGACGGTCTGAATGCTGCTTTTTCGCAACCCTTGCCAAACCGGTGCCCACCGTCGATGATGAAGCCTCCCTGTTCGAACGCGGCGGTACCGATGCCGGATGTGCCGCCCCGTGAGACGAGAAGGGCGAGCTCGTTTACCGATAGCGGCTTCCCGTAGCATTCGCAGCAGGCACGGGCGACTGCAAGTGCCAGCTGCGTGCCGCTCCCAAGCCCGAAGTGTGACGGGAAATGTTGCCGTACGGTGATCGAGACACTTCCTCCGGCATGGATCTCGCGAAGGACATGACGGGCAATACCCGCGATCTGGTCCTGCATCACGCTGTCACATCCCGTCACCGCAAGCACCGGGCTCTGGCAGACTTCAAGAAGAATGCCCGGCTCGTCGAGCGTGATCCCCACTCCGCCGTCCACCCTGCCAATCCCGCCGTGCATATCGAGGAGTGTCATATGGATGCGTGCCGGCGTCCTGACGATCACCCGGCGCTCATCTAAGAACCGGTTATAAGGGAACTGCTCTTCGATGAAGATGAGCGGCGTTCCGCCGTGGATGATCCGGTACTCGCGGCTCAACAGGGGTTCATGTGCGCAGATGGCAAATATCCTGCCAGCCTCATCAGTGGCAGGAGAGACACGGGCGTTCACTATCTCGCGCCGTGCTTCGATCTGGTGGCGCTGGATGATCCTGCCGATGGGGATATCCGCCTTCATCAGGTCATCACGGAAGTCAGGAGAGAGGCGGGAGATGGGGGTGTGCGAGATCGCATAGATCAACACCTGCCCGCTTACCGAATCCTTCAGTTCGACAACCCGGTAATTCACCGCTTCTCCCTCCCGGATCCCGAGATGTCCTGCGATGACTGGATCCGCCGGCACGATCTCCTGCACCCGGGTCTTTACCGCGATCTCGCTTCCGGTGACCGATGCGAGGAGTTGCGTAACCGAACCGTCAGTGCAAAGCAGGATCTTCTGCACGGGTGAGAGCCTGCCAACCTCTGCCTCAATTTTCCTGAGCTGGTCGAAGATGTCCATCGAAACAACGTTGCCGCACGATATGATAAGGGTGACTATTGGGGGATTATCCTGGCTTTCGGGAGCGAAAAGGAGGGCTTTTACAGGTGGCACCGGGGCGCTGGGATACCGGGATACCGGTGATGATCTCCTGCACGTATTCGTCAGTGAGCCTCCCCCGTTTCCCGATTACGTCCCCGTTCCGGATCACGGCGATCCGCGAGGTCAGGATGAAACTCTCACTGAAGAGATCGAGCCCCCCGGTGGAAAAATCGTCGATCGAGAGCGGGATGCAGGGTGCATCGAACGAAGGTTTGCTGCTCACCGGGCAGATGACCACGTCGCCGTCTTCGTTCATTCCAATAACTACGGCAGGTCGGGTTTTAGCGCCGTTTCTGTCATCAATGGATACCGAAGCGAGCACGACATCCCCCTGCACATATAGCCCCATAGCTGACAATTCTGTTACGAAAGGGCATAAGACAATTGATCGGATCCGGGTTGCACCCGGCAATAGTGCACACGGGCGTGGATGGCAGAAGAGAGAAGGTGCCAGGGTATTGGCGCTGCTGTGGACACCTGCGACATTCACCCGGTGACACGGGCTTCCGGAATGGCTGTGTGAAATGGAGGGATATCCCTATAAAGCCCAAAAGCAGATACCGCATGATCGTGGAATGGTGGCAGTATGCAGTTTAAGGATATCGTGATGCAGCGGTATGCAACAAAAAAGTTTGACGGGCGGATGGTCAGCGAAGAGAAGATCCGCGAGCTCATCGAACTCGTCCGGTTTGCGCCATCGGCGTTGAATCTCCAGCCGTGGAAGATCAAGGTAATCACGGATAAGACGGTAAAGGAGCAGCTCCGACCGGTTTCCCATGACCAGGCACAGATTACGACGTGTTCGCACCTGCTGGTCTTCTGTGCGGACACCGATTACGACACGTTGATCCGCCGGCTGGATGCGCTGTTAACAGATCAAGGCGCACCAGCAGAGCAGCAAAAAATGGTGATCGGCATGGCACGAGCCTTTGTCTCAGCGATGCCGGCGGAAGAGAGGTTTGCATGGTCGCAGGCACAGACGTATCTCGCGCTGGGAAACGCGCTGAACGGCGCAAAGGCACTTGGCTTGGATTCCTGTCCGATGGGTGGGTTTGATCCGAAGGAATATTCACGGATCCTCAATATCCCCGCACATCTTGTGCCGGTGATGCTCTGCCCGGTGGGGTATGCAGCTGACAAGCCGGTGCCAAAGGTCCGGTTCGCTCACGAGGAGATCGTCTTTTGAGATGATTATCCCCTCAGGTTCTGACCCGGATGGTGTTCCGCAGACTTCCGGCGTTCCCATGCTGTTGCAGCACAACGTTTCCGGCATACGCTTATAGAGGAAAAACGAACCAGTTAATACAGGGATTTATGTGATCAGGGTGCATCTCTCCAGACATGGCATGCACCTGCACGGGTGATAAAAATGGCAGCAGATACGTACACAGCACGGGAGGCGGCGCTGCTCTTCGGTGCGTCCATTATCGTCAGCATGATCGGTGTCTTTCTCGGCATCTTCTACTTGTTTGAAAATATCGATCTCTCGATCCGGATAACTACTGCGCTCCTTGTGGGGGTTGTGGGGATCATAAGCTTCTTCCGGCACTCGGTTTTTTATCTATCCGACCAGGTGCGGATGGGCTGGAAGCAGGAGCATCCCGAGTTCCAGCTCGAAGTCGGGTACGCGAATCTTGCGATTGGCATCTGGGCGATTATTGTTGCAGGGTTCAACCGGGGTGCGCTTGCCTGCGGGCTCATGCTGGCGACGTACGGTACATACCTGCTCTGCACGCTGGGGCTCCATATCCGGGAACTCTGTGCAGCAAAAGATCTCCGGCACACCGGACACCGGGACCGGGCGATGACGAGTGTCATCTCTACCGGCATATTCGTCGCGCTGCTTCTCTTTTTTGCGGCAGTCGCATTCGGCAGGGCAGGTTTCGTGCCGGCATTTATGTAACATCTCCCGGGAACAATACCGGAACAACCCTTTTTTCTTCTTGATATTCCTGCATTGCATTGTCAAAAAAACAGTAAAATAAAAGGTTTAACGGATTGATTTCGGTCAAAATGCGTTCAATCTTGTTAGAGCGCACAAAAACAATCAGTCTGATTTGTAAAATGAAAATTTTAAAATATAACTTAGTAGAATTGATTTTTAATTGATGTAAACAAAATTTATTTTCGCAAGTCAGAATTGCATTGCATATTTTTTTAAAGCAAGATACATTTTTTTGACCATAACCTTATTTCTGACCCGACTGGTTTTTCGTTTTATGTCGAAGTATGCTATACCATTCGAAAAGGCATTTATGGGATAATATAATATCCGGACTTAATGGAAAGTTATAAAGACGAACTTTCGCGTATCAAAAAGATCCTTAAAGCCAATCCCCGTGGTTTGACCATCACCGAGATCTCACATCAGATCGATATCAACAGGAACTCGGTTGCAAAATATCTCGATGTGCTGGTTACTTCCGGGCATGTGGGGAAGCGGCATGTCGGCCCGGCAAAAGTGTATTTTCACGCCCCCACCGTCCCCATCTTCGCCACCCTGAACCTGTCGTCAGATTATATTCTCATCCTCGACAGCAAATTACGGGTCTGGTACATCAACGAACACCTCCTCAATTTTGAAGGGATTACCCGGCAGGATGTGATCGGAAAGGACATACGGGATGTTACACTGGGCGTCTTTTCCGGGCTGGAAATTGTCCCGCAATTAGAGGAGTGCATGAAGGGCAGGGAGGTGTCGATCGAGCACTTGATCGAACGGGAGGGTGAACCCCTGTTCTTCCGGATCAAAATAAACTCGTCGGTCTTTGATGACGGGACCCATGGCATCATTGTCATTCTTGAAGACATCTCCGACAAGAAACACTACGAGAAAACGCTTGAGATGAGCGAGGCATTGTATCGTGCGGTAGTCGAAGACCAGACCGAAATGATCTCCCGGTTCACTCCGGATGGGCGGCATCTCTTCGCGAACGAATCCTTTTGCCGGTATTTTGGCAGGAAGAGAGAGGAGATCCTCGGGCAGGTTTTCAGACCCGAAATCCCGGAAGAGGACTCCAGATCCCTAAAAAAACACTTTGCCTCTCTTAC
>JAPKXU010000096.1 GCA_026394655.1 Methanoregula sp.
TTATGACAGCAGGGACGAGTTGTGGCAGGTCAATGTACGGGACCTCTATGCGAATCCTGGTGAAAGAACCCGGCATATTGACGTTATCCGGCAGAAGGGATTTACGAGGGACTTCCCGCTCGACCTGAAGAAGAAGGATGGTACGGTTATCAACGCGCTCATCACATCAGTCATCAGGAAAGACAAAAATGGCAATGTAGTCGGGTTCCAGGGATCAGTCAGGGATATCACCGAACTAAAGAGGGCGGAGGCTGCATTAACAGAATCCTTCGCGACATTCAGAACTGTCATGGACAGTCTTGACGCGCTGGTGTATGTAGCTGATATGCAAACCTACGAAATCCTGTTTATTAACCAATACGGCAGGAAACTTTGGGGAGATCTTACCGGAAGAATCTGCTGGAAATCACTTCAGGTAAATCAGGCAGGTCCCTGCCCATTCTGTACGAATGAAAAAATACTGGATCCGGGGGGCAATCCTAACGGAATCCTGATCTGGGAGTTCCGGAACACCATCACCGGGCAGTGGTATGAATGCCATGACAGCGCGATCCGGTGGACAGATGGAAGAATTGTGCGCCTTGAGATTGCCACTGACATCACCGAGCGCAAGCGGGCTGAAGAAGCGTTACGCCAGGCAAACAAACAGTTGAACCTGCTCTCCAGCATCACCCGGCACGACATCCTCAACCAGCTGATGGCGCTCAAAGGGTACCTCTATCTCTCGAAAGAGATGATCGATAACCCCACAACACTTACCGGGTATATCCAAAAAGAAGAGCGTCCATGTCGATGTCGATCCCAAAAATCCGGAGGTCTTCGCTGACAGGCTTTTCGAGAAGGTCTTCTACAACCTGATCGACAACGCTCTCCGTTATGGCGGTGCAAACATGAAAACGATCCGTGTCTCTTCACGGGAATCTGACAGGGGTCTTACGATCGTCTGCGAGGATGATGGTATGGGGATCCCCACAGAGGACAAAAAGCGGCTCTTCACTAAAGGATTCGGGAAAAACACCGGGCTGGGGCTTTTCCTCTCCCGTGAGATTCTCGCCATCACCGGCATCACGATCACTGAGAACGGTATACCCGGCAAAGGTGCCCGGTTTGAGATTTCGGTGCCTAAAGGGGCATACCGGTTCACGGGTAATGGGGAAAAATAAACTGGGGAAAAATAATGAGTGCCGGGATCAATCCGGTGCCACATCCTCGCCGGGCACAAACAGCGGCGCTCTTTCGTGGTGATTCCCGTTCGAGCACCTGTATGTGGGATCGCAGCGGCACCGTGTGCAACTGCTGATCGATAACAATATTTAGCGCCCGCCCCGGACCCGGCGACTCCTACTGCCTCATCTGACAAGTTACGGGCATTGTGTATGGTACAGTAGTACCGCAGTCGAAATCGATGAAGGGTGTGATAATGGTGGGAGATAGAGGCGGGGAGCCGGAAGATGGGTAGGAGAACACAAACCGCCTTAAAAAAGTGTTTACGGGTAGAGTTCCCGGAATAATGATCCGGATTTTTCAGGATAATTAAGAAATTCCAGGACTGGAGCCTGCTTTTCGATCAAATCGTAGAGGGGGTCGGTGATTGTATTCCTTACGCCAAGAAGCCGCTGTGCCTTCACAAGCCGGAGATGCGGATGTTTCGGGTATGCCGGGTTCTGTACAAACCTTTCTTTAACCATCTCAAAATAGGCTGCTCCCTTTTGCGCTTCATATCTCTCGTAATTGCTCAAAAATCGCGAAGAGACAATGTTTGCCATCTG
>JAPKXU010000101.1 GCA_026394655.1 Methanoregula sp.
TCCCAGGTCGTAGCTATCCGCAGTACCTCACCTCCCTGGGTGAAATTGCGGCCGCGGATCTCGACCCACACCATCGGTAGGTTCCTGCGGAGGAGTTGTGCATCGTAGGGCTTCTCGTATACCGCTGCAATATTGTGACGGACAAGATTAACCGACCCTGGTGCGATGAGCGTGATAAGATCCTTTCCCCGCAACTCTTCCGGCTGATAACCAATGATCTCACAGAAGCGGTCATTGAACTCACGGATGATACCGTCCTTGTGGATGACGATCCCTTCAAGGGTAACATCAGCAAGCTGCCGGAAACGGTTCTCGCTCTCACGGAGCACCTGTTCTATCCGCTTGCGTTCGGTAATGTCCTGCTCAAGTTCCGCGTTTGCAAATTCCTTGCGGATGAGAATGTAGCCCGTGCTTATGAGGATCATCGCGATGATCTGGACAAGCAGGAACAGTATCTGGTAGAAGCTTGGCATTGTAAGGCTGTAACTTCCCGCAATCAGGATGTAAAAACCCCTAAACATTGTTGCGATAACGTAGAGCAGGATTGTCGCTCCGATGAATTTTTGTCAGGGTGAGGGTCTCACCGCGAAGAAGACAAGGAATGTGGCGGGGAAGACAAAGAAGAGGGGGGTGATGAAGGCTGCAATACCCATCTTTATGTTCTCCCCGGGGGTGGGAATCCACCAGATCGCTAATAGGAGAACCAATACGGAGAGATAGAAAATGAGCCATTTCTTATCGACGTTTCGATTGAGCGAGAGGAGGCTGATACCTTCCAGGCACAGACCTGCGAAGATGAGACTGTTACCGAGTTCAAACGAGAAAAGATCGGGAACAATACCACGGAGATAGATGAGCATCCACGCAATGCTTTGGAACGCCATCCCGATCATGAAGATAATGTCAAAGCCAGCTACCCGTTTTCGCGTATCGAAGAACAGTAGCAGAGCGGCAACTGCATGCCCAAGAATAAGGACGACGATGAGGGTCCGAACGTCGAGCGATTCGATCATATTTTTTCTCTCCCGGGTATATCGACAAAAGTTGTGGTGCTGATATCCCCGACTTGTTCGCCGCTGTTCTTTTGAGATACATGCCTTTTCTGGAACATGGGGATCATACCTCCCCGGTCCGCCGCCACATTCCCTCCGGCACCCTCATCTCGAACCGTGCCCCCTTTCCCGGCTCGCCGGTCTCTTTGATTGTGATGCCGGATATCGAAAGGATCTCTCTTGATAAGGCCAGACCAAGGCCCGTGTTCTTCCCATATCCCCGCTCGAATATCTTCTCCTTCTCATCTGCACGGATACCCTCGCCATCATCTTCGCACAAGATAAGATGGTCATCACCAGATTTCAGGGCAGAGAAACGAATAGTCGTAATTTTCCCTCCGTACCGGACAGCGTTATCCATTAGATTGTAATAAACCTTGGTGATAAGCTGGTCGGCGAACACCGTCATATCCGCAGGGAGATCATTTTCTACCATGACCATTCCGAGCGGTGCTTGTTTTGCCGCAGTATCTACGATCGTGCGGCAGTCCTGCCATGTGGGTGCATGGACACCGATCAGCTCGTATTCCTTGGTGAACTGGATCATAGCGGAGATCCGTGAACTTGCATTTGTTATCCTGGTGAAAAAGTCTTGAAATGCCGGGTCGGTGGCTTTTTTTTGCAATAACGTCAGGAATCCATTCAGAACGAGCAGCTGGTTGTTAATGTCATGCCGGGTTATGCCGGAGAGGAGGTTGAGCTTTTTATTTGCCTGGCGGAGTGCGTCCTCATCCCGCTTGCGATCGGTGATGTCCAGTGCTGTTGCAGTGACCCCAACTGTTAAATTTTGGGGGTCAAACGGACACATACTCAGCATTACAATGATAATCGCACCGTCTTTCTTCATGAGCCTGGCTTCCACGGTGCCTAATCCGTACCTCTCCATCTGTCCGTATAATTCCCGACCCACACGGAGATACTCATCGTTGTCCGGGTAAAGCATTCGCGAGCTCTGCCCGATTATCTCTTCCTCGGAATACCCGGTTAATTTGCAGAGCGAATGATTCACTTTCTGAAGCACCTGGTTGACAAGAAGCCCAACTCCTGCAGGAGTTGAGTCAAGAATGCTTCGTAATACCCCCTCGCTCTCGCGGACTACCTGCTCCTGCAGGGTCAGTTCATCCAAATTGGTACGGAGTTCCTCTTCGATTGCAGTGAGATCTTCATTGACTGAATAGAGTGCCAACTCAGCCTGCTTGCGTTCTGCAACCTCCTTTTCGAGCTCTGATTTGGATGTAAGGACAGTTTTTAAATTGGAAGCCATCGCCGTTATTGCCAGCGAAAGGTCGCCAAGTTCATCATTGCTCACATTCTCAATTGTTGTATCCAGATCACCCGACCCGATACGTCCAGCTCCCTTACCGAGTGCAGAAATGGACCTGAGCACAGAACGGTTGATGAGAAGGTAATTGAGCAGGACGAATACCATGAGCACCAGAATTGAGGAGGAAACAATAAGGGTTGTTCTCTGCTCGACTTCAATGGCTTCGGTTTTGACCATTTGCGAGAGTTCAGACGAACTTGCCATCGTCATCTGTATATGTCCCGTTAACGTGCTCGCAGCAAATTCCTTTACCTTCTGGTCGGCAGAAACTGATTCTGTTCCCTGCACAGACACGGTCGCGACAACAAGGTTTAAAAACGTTGTCTGTAAATCCGCATGACTGTTCAACAATGAATCGAGTACGGCCTGCTGGGACGGATCTGTTAAGGTGAGGTCAGAAAGCTGCCCTGTCAACTCTGCGTATTTCGCATTCCAGCGTTCAACCGTGCGTGGTCCGCCATGGAGAATGTAATCATTTTCCAGATAGTAGAGTTCAAATGAGGATTTTTCAATATTGTCAATGATCTGCTGTTTTTTCTGAATTTCAGAAAGCTGGTTGGCACTCGAAAAATATGAAGACGTTATCACAACTGCCAGTATGACAAAGACGATGATGCTGATACTTACCTGAGTTTTAATTTTCATATTCCTCTAGAACCACACTATAACTTACCGGATGATGGTAACCGATGCGGGTTTCAGCCGGTACAGGATATCCGGAGAGATATATTCCGTAAAATCAGGTACAGCAGTCGCATCAGTCATATTGTTTGAAATTCTCCACCGGGTCTCGTCTTCCATTATTGTGATAAGCGATTGTGAGAGACCAATAGAAAAATGATGATTCGGCCAGTCCTGTTCCATGTACTGATCATCAAAATTTATCTGCTTCCGGGCAATTATTTTAGCTTCTTCCGGGTGAGATTCGACATACGTCTCTGCCTCGAGAACCGAGGCCAGCACGGCCTCTGCGATATCCGGGTTCTCTTTTACGGTGATCTCATTGCAGACAAGAGAATAGTACGAATGCTGCCCGAGATTTGTCGGCCACACCACCGCATTTTCTCCCATCTGCTGCCGCATCTGGTAAACATAGGGCTCAAAGGAAAATGACGCATCGATGTCTCCGTTGACCGTTGCATTTACAAGTTGCGCCAATTGAAGATTGATGATGGTAATTTTGTTAATTGACATGCTCATCGACAGGCTATTCAATATAAAAAACCGGTTCATAAAATATTCTACTATGGAACCCTTCGTGACGCCGATCTTTTTGCCTGCAAGATCAGATATCTGAATAATGCCCCTGTCCCTGCGACCAACCACAAAACTTGTATCCGATTGTGAAAGCATACCGATCACCCGTAACTTTTTGTTGTACAGTGCCGGTTCGGAAAGGGAATACTCATTGACATACCCAATATCAAATTTGCGATTCAGGAGGTTCTGCATGGCGACTGTGGCCGACGGAGATTCTATGAATGTGACATTTAAGCCGTGTTTTGTAAAATATCCCTGATTCCGGGCGACCAGTAACAGGGTGGGTTGCACACCTTTTCCCGGATCAATTGTGATATTTTTTAAGGGTACGGGAGCAGGTTTCTCCACAGATTTCAGGTACCAGGCACCACCTCCTGTGAGTAGAATGGCAATAACAATGATTCCGATAATCTGATTTTTTTTCATACGTTCACTCCGGGGATGATTACCTGCAATATACCCAGGTAACGATTTACGGCCACAGCCTGTCTGCACGCTGATAAGCCGGATATTCCGCTATTTTTTATCAGCATATGGTCCGTTCTCCTGCCAGCGTCCTTTGCCATGTTACACCGTATCTCTCTTCATGCGAACCCGCACCCTTCGGCACCGCCATCCCAAATCATGCTCCATTGCCCAGCTCGCCGGTCTCTTTGATCGTGATACCGGCGATATCTAGGATCTCGCAAACAAAGATAACAATCCTCATCATCCACCCGTTCTGCGTCTGCAATGCCATTCGCTCATACACTCAATTTCTCCTTTGACGTTTCAACCGCCTCTATCCCTTCCAACAGCATTTTGGCCTCCTCTTCATTATTTGCTGTTGCCACATATTTGCCGTCAGCGTAGATGCCCCATACGGCGTTTTTTTTGATCGTCCAGACCGTCATTTCAACGCCTCCTTCGGCACCAGCATCTCGAACCGTGCCCCTTGCCCAGGCTCGCCAGTCTCAGTAATCGTGATCCCTGTGATGGACAGGATCTCGCGGGACATTGCCAGGCCGAGCCCCGTATTTTTCCCAAACCCCCGCTCAAAGATCTTCTCTTTCTCATCTTCCGGGACTCCATCTCCATCATCCTCGCAGATAACAACAAAGTTGTCATCACGTTCCATGGCGGAGAACCGGATGTTCGTGATCTTCCCGCCGTACCGCACCGCATTGTCCATCAGGTTGTAAAATACTTTGAAAACCAGTGGATCAGCGAACACCTCAGTTCCATCAGGGAGATCATTTTTCACCATGACCTTTCCGAGTGGGGCTTGTTTTGCCGCTGTGTCCACAAGTGTACGGCAGTCCTGCCAGGCAGGAGTTGATATCCCAATATCCTCGTATTCACTGGTGAACCGGATCATGGCAGAGATCCTTTCGGCAGCAGCGTTGATCTTTTTGAAATATTCCGTGAATGAAGAGTCTTGCTGCTTCTTTTCAAGGATCTGGAGGTACCCGACAAGCACCGTGAGCTGGTTATTGATGTCATGCCGGGTGATGGAAGAGAGGAGGGTGAGTTTCCGGTTTGCCGCAACGAGTGCTTCCTCTGCCAGTTTTCGCTCGGTGATGTCAACGTAGGTCCCAAGAACACCAATTATCTCACCCGTTGTATTCTTTAACGGAACTTTACTCATCAGGAGGCAGATCGGTTCTCCGGAAGGGGTAATCTGCGGTTCTTCAATGAGGAATTTCGGGGTGCCGCTCTCGATAATAAGGCGGTCAGCAGCATGGTAGATCCCGGCCTGTTCGCTCCAGCTCATCCGGTAATCATCCTTTCCGATAACATCAGTGGTTTTTTCGAAACCGGCATCGCGGGCAAACGAGGTATTGCAACCAATATAGGTGAGGTCTTTACCTTTCCAAAAGACCCTGACGGGAATCGTGTTGATGATTGCTTCCAGGATCTGGTGTGATTCGCGGACTGCCTCTTCCGCTCTCCGGCGTCCGGTGATATCATTGATGATAGAGAAGAGAACGATTTCACCACCTATGTCAATCGGAGATGAATGTACCTCCACCGTCCGGATCTCGCCGTTTGCAAGCCGGTGTGGGAACGTGAAAAAGTTATTCTGCTCCCGCACGGCTCGGTTCATTTCTGCAGAAACCTCCTCCGGTGACAGGACATTGATCTCATCGATGGACCGTGTACAGAGTTCATCCCGTGATCTGCCGTAAAACCGTTCTGCAGCCAGGTTTGCATCAATAATTTTCCCCGTTTCAGGACGGATTAGAAGCATAACGGAGTCATGTCGCTCAAACATCGAGTGAAACCGCTCTTCGCTCGCACGAAGCGCCGCTTCAATCACTTTGCGTCCGGTGATATCGCGCCCGATACCCAGCACACCAATGAGCGTTCCCTCTGCATCGTACATCGGCGTCTTGATGGTATCTAACAAGGCACGATGGTCATCGTCTGCAAAGGTAATCCATTCCTCGTTGCTGGTGGGCCCCCCCGCCTCCACGGCCTTGCGATCATGCTCACGGAAGAAATCGGCCAGTTCAGGATCTAAAAAGTCGTAATCGGTTTTCCCTACGATTTCCGATTCCCGGGCGCCAAAAAAACGCTCAAACATGCTATTGCATGCGAGATAGACCCCATCTTTGTTTTTCAACCAGATCAGATCGGGGATTGTCTGCACCAGCGTGTGCAGACGCCCTTCACTCCTGCGTAACTCCTCTTCAGACCGCTTGCGGCCGGTGATGTCACGATTACTGCCACGGTTTCCACGGTACTCCCCATTGCGCCCATATACGGGCTGGCATTCATGACCGATCCACCGTTCTTCTCCGCTTCGTGAAACGATACGAAATTCACGAGCGCCTTCTCCGCAATGACTGCTTTCTTTGTGAAATAAATGGTCAATAATGCGGTCACGGTCATCGTTATGTACAATTTTAATAAAGAGATCGGGGTCCCGTATAAACTCTTCAGGTCGATAACCGGTGATCCGCTCACAGGATGGAGAGACGTAGATAAATTTTCCGTCGGGAGCGATCCAGTATTCCCAGTCATACGTGAAATCGGCCACGGTGTGATATTTTTCCTCGCTCTCGCGGAGCGCCTCTTCTGCCTGTTTTCTCACCGTAATATCATCATAGACAGCGACTATTTCCCCGCTTTGCAACCGGAACACCCGGTTCTCGTACCAACTGATATATTTCTCATCGATGTAGACTTTCTCGGGGAAATACGCAGGAACTCCAGTCTCCCAGACCTGCCTAAATACCGGGATTAAGCCATAGTCATCGATAGTGGGGCGCAGGTCGAAAAGGCTCTTTCCGACCACCTCAACTTTTGTTTTGCCCTCGATTTCCAGCGCCTTTTTGTTGAAGTCCTTAATAATATAATCTTTACCAAAAGCCCCGTCATTCGAAACTTCATAGATGGCAACACCGCTGGTGACCGTATCAACAAGCCCCCTGAACCGCTCTTCGCTCTCCCTCAGCGCATTCTCCGTATTTTTGCGATCAGTGATATCTTCTATATGGGCGATGCCGAAACTGGGTGCACCGTCATGCCCGTGTATCAGGCTGGCGATCAACCGGACCCAGATTACCTGGCCGTCTTTGCGAATGAATCGTTTCTCGATCTCACAGGGACCGATATCTTTGGCCATGGCTTTTTCAATGAGTGGCAGCTCCAGCATTCGATCATCGGGATGGGTGAATTCCAGGAATGATCTGTTGCAAAGTTCACCGTGGGTGAACATGAGCATACGCTCAAACGCAGGATTGACGTCGATGATTCGGCCCTCAGGGCCACAGGTTGCCATGCCAACCGGTGAGTATTCAAACACGGTGCGGAACGTTACCTCGCTCTTTTTTTGGGCCATTTCATATTTTTTGCGTTCTTCTATCACACGTGTGGTCGTGACGATACCGTCGATGCCCGGCATCCCGATACAATTCGCTGCGATAGTCTCAACAAAAATATAACTGCCATCTGCTTTCCGGACCCGGAACTCTGTTGGCGTTCCAGGGTTCGTGCGGTTGTACACTTCTTCGAGAGCGTCCTGGACGTGTTTCTGATCATCAGGGTGGATAAATTCTGTGGATTTTTTACCAATAGTAAAACCTGGCGGGTAACCGAGAATGCGGGTTGATGAAGGGAAATCGTAGACGATATATCCGTCAGCATTAATGATCCGGATGATGTCGGTGGAGTTCTGGACCAGCGAACGGAACCGCTCCTCGCTCTCATTTCGAGTTTTATTGAGGTTATATCGTTCAACTGCCAACCGGATCTTATGGGCGAGTTCCGCATATTGGGCGACAGGTTCACCCCCTTTCTGGATATAAAAGTCTACCCGTTGTCGATCGCCTGGATAACCACTTCTTCCCTGCCTTTCCCGGTAAACAGGATAAATGGGATCTGGCCGAATTTCGC
>JAPKXU010000036.1 GCA_026394655.1 Methanoregula sp.
TGGATTATTACCGGGGAAGTGCCGCCCCGGAGTTTATCTCTGCGGCACAGGCACGCATCGATGCGGCAGGGACTGAACCTGCCAACCGGGAGGACCCGTCATGATTTGGAATGGCGATGTGCTTGTCTCTGAAGGTGAAGGGGGGGTATACGGGGAGCGGATGCTCGGCGGCGCACGGGTGTGGGACCCGTACCGCAGCAAACTCTCGGCACTCTACCATGTCGGGACGGGTATTGAACTCACCCCGGATATGCGGGTGCTCTACCTTGGGGCAGCGAACGGGACGACGGTTTCCCATGTTGCTGATTATGTAGAAGTGGTGTATGCGATCGAGTTCGCCCCCCGCCCGATGCAGGACCTTCTTGAGGTTGCCCGGCGGCGCAAAAACGTGATCCCTTTCATGGCAGATGCTGCCCGCCCGGAACAGTACGCGCCGGTGGTTGAGGAGGTTGACCTCGTGTACCAGGATGTAGCACAGCCGGATCAGGCAGCGATCGCGATCCGGAACTGTGCATTTTTAAAAACCGGGGGAGTCCTTGTGCTCATGTTAAAGACCCGGAGCGTGGATGTCAGAAAAGATCCTGCTGACGTGTTCCATGAGACCCTTAATCTCCTTACTTCCGCCGGGCTTTTCGTTAAAGAGAGCGTCTGGCTTGTGCCGTACCACGCAGATCATGCCGCCATTATCTGCACAAAGCCATCGGGGGTGTGACGGGTATGGGTGATGGGATCCGGTTTTATTCTGCGGGAGGTTGGACTGTAGTCGGGATCATCCTCCTTGTCTGTCTTGTTGTCATTATCATCCCGCTCCTGTTTCTCGGGTTTATCGGTGCAGCATTTGCCCGGCTCGGATTCTCGTGGATTGAGGCAGTGGCGGCGATCCTTTTGATGCTCCTGGGGAGTGCCATAAATATCCCGGTCTGGAAGATCCGTCGCGAGGTGGTACGGATCGAGCATGATGGCGAATGGGGAGCGGACGGGTATGAACCGTGGGAGACGGTTATATCCCTGAATCTTGGCGGAGCGGTGATCCCGGTTGTCATTGCCGTGTACCTGCTCTTTATGTCGACCGGGTCAATCGGTATGTCGATGGGCGTCCCGGTTATCGTTGGGGTGTGCCTTGTGGCTGCGCTTTCCTATGTCGCGACGCGGCGCGTGGAGGGTGTCGGGTTACGGGTGCCCCTGTTCATGCCGGGGCTTGCGGCGCTGCTCTGCGGGCTGGTATTTGCCGGGGGGATCGGGCTCGCTGCTGGAGTGACGGCGTTCGTTGCCGGGACAATCGGGACGCTTCTTGGGGCAAATATCGCAAACCTCCCCAAGGTACGGGAACTGGGTGTTGCCGGGTTCAGTATCGGGGGAGCAGGGACGTTTGGCGCTGTATTCATTGGTTGCATTCTCTCGGCACTGATCGCATGAAGCGGGCTATGGAGAAAACCGTACAGTTACCGAAAAACCACCAAAAACACCACGAAAAGAAGTAGCCCGGAGCAGATTCGAACTGCTGTCGCGAGATCCAGAGCCTCGCATGATTGACCGCTACACTACCGGGCTATGTGCCTCTTATTTTTTGCCGCTATTGCCTAATTAAAGTGACGCACTGACTTGTCAGGTCAGACCGTTTTCGACCGTTCACATCTCTGGCAGGCATAGCAGACTTCCTTTACCGGCTGGATCAATTCCCCTTTGCCACAGAATGGTTCGATGTCGTGAAGATCCCGGATGTAATAGATATGGGGAACGAGCGAGATGTGGGTATATGTCCCGCAGGGGACTCCCAGTTTGTCTGCGATGGACTTCTGGAGCTGAACGAGGGCGAACATATTGGCACCGGCAGCGGTGAGCATATCGTTACTCCGGAAGACCACACGCATATCGAGTTTCCCCTCCAGGAGTACGCATTGAACGAGCTGGAGGCAGGGGCAATCGTCGAGTTGTTCGTCGATTACCGGGTTCCACGTGATGGCAATGGCACGCCGGCTGACCGGGGATGCTTTGAGTTTTTCGACAATGTAGTCAATCTGGTTGACATGCACCGGTTGCCCATCCACGGAAAGGCGCTCACCCCAGTCAAAAAGCCTGCCATGGTAGTCGTACTCAAAGGAAGCGTGAGAACCATTCAGCAGATCATGGGCATACTGCTCCACGAACTTCTGCTGGAACCGGGAGTGCGGGCTCACCATCGGAAGAGCAAGAGGTGTATCGACCTGCATCGCGATCTCTTCGAACTCGACCGTGGTCTCTGCATCTTCCGTCTGGAGCACCCAGCCTTTCTCTAATATCATCTTGACGACCAGTTCGTGTGCCCTGCCGATACCGGGTGCCCGGATAACTCGCATGAAAGAATGTTAGCCGGTTTATGATGTATATTTGTTGAAGTGATGTGAAGAATTATTGAACCGGAATTATGTAGATATAGAGTGATAAAAACCTTGGCACTCTACAGTTGCCCTCTCATACCTCTTCTGGCGAAGCCGGGCGGTAATATTAATCCGGGACAAGTCAACAACCGCCCGGTGAAGAAAAGTATATCATCCAAGAAGCCGGTTCTCTTCTCACTGAAATATTGCTGCAATTATTGTTTGTTTGCATGATAATCGAAGACTGGTATATAAACTGATGAAGTGAGGTTATCCATGTTCTCTCGGAAAGCCCATATAGTATCTATCCTTCTTGTTGTCCTGATCATCGTCACCACAATCGTCATGATTTATTCAGTCTCACGGGAGTCCACTGCCGCGTTAAAAGATGCAGTCCAGGAAGAACTCCGTTCAGTTTCCAGTGTCGCAGCAGCAGGTATCGACGGCGACGCACTTGCCCATATTCAACCGGGCGACGAAGGGACGCAGGATTTTATTGCGATCAGGAACCAACTCTGGCGGATAAAGCAGGCAGATCATGATATCCGGTATATCTACACCATGAAAAAGAGCGGCGACAGCATCCAGTTTATTGTAGATGGCGATTATGGGTACAGCACCGATGCCGCGAAGATCGGCGAGATATATCCATCCCCCGAATCTGAACTCATTGCAGGTTTCTCCCAACCATCCGCCGATACTGAATTTACGACCGACGAGTGGGGCACAGTACTATCGGGGTTCTCTCCGATCCGTGACAAAGCGGGAACGGTCGTGGGTATCGTCGGGGTTGATATGGATAGCACGGTTGTCGTTAAACGACTGGATTACGCGAACTGGATCCTGTTCCTTGTAGGGATCATCATCACGGGCTTTGCTTCCGTGGGAATCGTTTTCTTCGAACGGCGTCGCCTCGCAGCAGAACGAAACCTGCAGGAGAGCGAACTGAGATACCGGCTCCTCTTTGAGATCGCGGGCGATTCGATTTATATCCTGAAACTGTATGGACCGGATCGGGGGCAGATCGTTGATACGAATAAGGCAGCAGCGATGAAGCATGGGTACTCAATCGAGGAGTTAAAGACCATGAATATCGCTGATCTGAACACCCCGGAGTCTGTAAAAGGAGCACCGGAACTGTTTGAACGGATAATGGAGGGGGAATGGATATACGGGGAGGCAGTTCATCGTAAGAAGGATGGGACAATTTTTCCCATCGAATATTCCGGGGGTTTGCTCGAGATGGGCAAGGACAAATATGTCATCCTCATAGACAGGGACATATCAGATCGCAAACGAGCAAGCGACGCTTTGCAGCAGGCAACAAAGAAACTCAGCCTCTTAAACTATGTCACCTTGAACGATATCCAGAATGCACTCTTCACTCTCAATGGATTTCTCGAACTGGAGAGAGCCTCCACGACGGAACAAGAGAGAGAACAGTTCAGGGAGAGAGAGGATGAAGCATCCCAGAAGATCACCCATTCGCTCGTTTTCGCTAAAAGTTTTCAGAACCTGGGGATTCAACCCTCTGTATGGCAGGATGTAAACCAGACGTTTTTATTTGCCATCTCGCACCTGAATTTTCTCCCCATAACCCGTGATGTCAACTTGTCGGGACTTGAGATCTATGCCGATCCACTGCTCGAAACGGTCTTTATCAATCTGGCTGAAAACATTCTTGTGCATGGCAAGACGGCGACGCACCTGTCTATAAATTATATCACGAACCCTGATGCACTCACCATTATCTTTGAAGATAATGGCACTGGCATCCCAGTTGGACTCAAGGAGAAGGTTTTTACCCGGGAATACGGTTCACGGAAGGGTATGGGATTGTATTTTGCACGGGAGATCCTCTCCATCACCGGTATTACTATCATCGAGAACGGTGAGCCGGGGAAGGGTGCACGGTTTGCAATCACCGTGCCGAAAGGAACGTACCGGTTCAGCAAATGAGTGGGATGAAATATTTTTTTGGTTGCCCGGACTCCTGTTCCTGCGTGCCGATTGCGTTCCTGTTGATTTTGGTACCGGGTGGCATTGCAGTCATGGTGAGGCATGTTGAAGCGGGAAGGACATCAGCAAACGGAGGCTGTACCGTGGGTGATAAAAAACCAAGAACGCAGTGTGATGAGATGTCGGGTTTACCGGCACCAGTCCATCTTATTTCCCAAGACTGCCGAGGACTACCGCGGGTTTGGGAACCCCGCACAACTGACCAAATTTGTTGATGCTGTATGACGCTAATATGGTCTCATCATCCAGCGTCCGCTCTCCGATCCCAATTCGGCTCAACTTGTCACGAATAATTTTGATATTTTTTTCAGTGTTTTGCATATTGGTAATGATACTTTGTTTTGCGAGATGATGAAGAGATGTTTAACCCGTTTGTGTGTAATTTTTGCAACCAAACCTCTCATAACCGCACCACCGCACTACCTGATTTTCGGATCATTTTCGGATCTGGTTTTGGATTTGGTATATTGTATCAACCAGAGACCGGGGGTGTCTATAGGAACTGGTATACTCACCACAAGACTTTCACCCCTTGGTAACTAACCGGTGATCTGATACGATGACCGGAACATCGAAAGATACCTGTCTGGTGCGGGCTTTTATGCATACCCCGACGGAGCCGCTCGGCTATTTTGAACGCGTATTCTCTGAATCTCATGTCCCGTTCGAATATGTCCGGCTGTGGAAGGGGGAACCCGTCAGTGCAGGAAAAGCGACACATCTTGTATTTTTGGGCGGACCCATGAGTGTGAATGAAGAGCGGGAATTCCCGTGGCTTGTGGAAGAGAAGGACCTGATCCGGAAATCGGTGCGACGGCGTATGCCGGTTCTTGGTCTTTGTCTTGGCGCACAGTTAATCGCATCTGCGCATAAAGCGACGGTATACCGGTTCGTGAATGAGACTGGCTGGTGTCCGGTGCACAGGGCTCCGGAAGCGACCGGGATCTTTTCATTGTTTCCGGATACATTCCCGGTCTTCCAGATGCACAGTGATACGTTCCATCTCCCGGTGCACAGTCGGCTCATGTGCCGGGGAGATACCGTGCCGCACCAGGGATTCCGGTTTGGATCTGCTATCGGGTTGCAGTTCCACCTTGAAATGACCCGTGAACTGATCCATGCCTGGACATGTAACGAGCGAAAATTCCTCCAGCAGGCAATCACGAGGGATACAGAGCGGTATCTTGCCGCAAGTAATGCCCTGTGTCGCAGGGTGGTAGGGGAGTTTTTGGAACAGAAATGCTAATTGGGAAATCCGGTTGTGCAGATTTTTTGGTACTGTGTTGCCGCAATCCACACCGAAAAAAATTGTGATTTTCACAAGGTGACCGTCAGCAGCTGGCACGTTAACCAGCACTTTTCACAATCTTGATATCGCGGGAGCAGTAATCCCTGCCTATGAACCTCCGTGTATACTGTTTTCTCTCGTTGTATGCCCGTGACCGTGAGTATCAGATCCGGTTTTTTGGTCCCGGTGTGAACCCGATTGGATCAAGCCGGTTTTTCCCGGGCCGCAATGATGAGAATAAAACAGTATCTCTGTTGATGGTGCAGTAAAATCTGTAGAATGCCACAATGAGGATGTGCCCGGGCTGTATCACAGCAACACTCCTTCTCGCTGATCGGTGGCAGACAGAAAATGCTCAAGCGGTATGATGAGAACTCTTTCAACGGCGTTGACAAAAAAGGGGATGGAAAGTAATCAAGCGCTCCCAAAATATGCCTTGACCTGTGGCTGGAACAGGTACCAAAGGATAATGGCAGAGATGATGATCCCGACGAGGGCATTGATCCCGCTCGTGAACAAACTCACGAGACCAATCAGGATGCTGATTGCCGAGAAGACAATCCCGACGATCCAGACCCACGACCAGGCAAGGAAACAGCCAACGCCTAAAAGGACATCAACGATTCCGATGATGAAGAATACAACTCCGATAGCAGCACCAATGCTTCCGAGTCCCGCGACGGCGAGGATCGCCCCTCCGACGAAACCGGCAACAAGCATGAGCAGTCCTCCGATGATCCAGAGGATGCCAATAATTGTTACTCCCAATGGTCTTCCTGACATACCATAACATTCGTGAGGATTTACTTATTTTTTGTGATCATGATTTTGCATCCGTCTCATAGATTCCCCATCGGAGTCCCTGTTCACGAGTTCGTGCGCCGTGTCCATCATCCCCCGGATATCCGGCGTGGTACTGTAGTGTCGCAATCGAAACCAATGAAATTGTGATAATTGTGGGGGATATTGAATGGCAGCGTGACTGGCTGCCGGGAGAATGGGGCGATGAGAAGAAAATAACTCCTTTACTCTGATTTTAATGACAAATGTAAGCAGTGCAAAGAAATGTCCGACAGGCTTCCGGTATTCACAAAGGAATCCGTCAGTACGGATCTATCTGGCGTCCCGGTATGACCCGGTGTTCCTTATTACCGTTCCGTGCGTGCTGGGACTCTTCGCTCATCGCAATGAGTATCTCAAATATTTTCTTCACCGGTTCGGGATCAATGTGCGCCTTTGCTGCACGCTCGCCAGCAGATGAAATTACCTGCCGGGCACGCTTCTCATCCCGCACGGGAAGCCCTTCGCGGACTTTTATATCCGAGACTTTTACCGCAAGCCTCTGCCGTTGTACAATCAGTCTTACGATATCCTCATCGACATGGTTAATCTTTGCTCTGACTGATTCAAGGGACATAGTAGTAAATCTCCTGATTAAAGGATAAAGATGATGACCATGATGACCTGCGATCCAGCTCTCCACGATCGCCCCGTTGACCGTTCATCGTCTTCACAAGAACGGTCGGGAACCGCTCACCCAAAACAGATATGACAGAAACGCCCTATCTGATCCGGTGATCTCATGCTCGAAAAAATATCCCGTCGCGAAGAAGCAGATCTCTTTGTCGCGTGGGTTGCAATATCGCTTGCATTTACCATTATATTCATATCCCCAAACGGGCTCCTCTCCGTGAATATTCGTATCCCCCCGTTGACCGCGCTGCTCTTCTTTGTGATCTCGCTTGTGACCGTGGGTATCGGGTTTATCCTCCATGAAATGGCGCACAAGTTTACCGCGATGAAATTCGGGTACTATGCGGAATTCAAAAAAGACAACATGATGCTCCTTGTTGCCATTGCGCTAGCGGCGATGGTCGGCGTCGTCTTTGCGGCACCCGGTGCAACGGTCATCTACAACAACTCGGTTGATGGCAAGGGGATTTCCCGGGAACAGAACGGTAAGATCTCAGCAGCCGGACCCATCGTAAACCTCATCCTTTGCATCCCGTTCGCCGGGTTACTCATCTATGGCGGGGCAGGTGCCGGGCTTGCCGGGAATCTCTTCTCCACGATTGGCATGATCGGGCTCCAGGTGAACGCGATGATCGCGGCGTTCAACATGCTCCCGGTGAGTGTGCTGGACGGGAGAAAGGTGTTTGCGTGGAACAAGGGGATCTTTGTTGTGTTGATCGCCGCAGCGTTTGGTGCGCTCGTCTTGTCGTTCTACCCGGGTATATTGTAAAACTATTTTTTTCGTGCTGATGCTGTCGAGAGCATGATGAGCATTGTTCCGACCCGGCACATTCGAACTGTAACCCCCTCCTCGTCTGGGCTGTTATATCACTGCCGTCTTTTCGCTTTTTCTGTTATCCGGGCTTTGACTCTTCTCGCTCGTGCGTCTCACCGGCGTATCGACTATCCTTGCGTATCTCGGCGCTGTTGTGGCAATCGTGCTCGGGCTTGCGAGTGTGATTGATGTGCTGCGGCACAAGGATGAGTTCCTGCTTGCCATTCCTGCGTCGAGAAAGGAATAGATCGACCGCTATATCCTGCGTGCGACTCTTCCCGCTGCGTTCGTACTTGGGATCCTTGTCGGGCTTTTCGAACTACCGTGTACCGGCGGGATTTATCTTGCGATCCTCGGGCTCGTGAGCACGAACTACACGCTTGCCGAAGGGTTGCCCTATCTCATCCTCTACAACCTTATCTTCGTCCTGCCGCTTGTTGTGATCCTTGCCCTTGTTGCATTCAGGCTGAACCCGGAGCGTGCCGATGTATGGCGGGTCCGGCACCGGAAAGTGCTTCGATTGGCAGTCGGCATCGCGATGATACTGTTGGGCGTGTTGATCTTTATGGGAATGTTTGGATGAGTGCGTTGGGGTGATCCCGGCTTTTTTGCGAGCCAGGTTGTGATGATGGAGGAAATTCTCATATTCCCGGATTGAACCCCAACCCTCCCGGATCCATCCGGCACGTGTCGTCCCCGTTATACCGCGTATCTCCAATGGATTTTTACGGCGTGTATTCACGTGTATCCTGTGCGGAGCGCTGCCTGCATGAACATTTTTCTGCGGACTTTGACTGAAATTTTTTCATCAAACCCTGATTGAATTTTCCTCATCGCTGATCTTATTGAGATCGACTACCATCTGTATAGTTTCAGAATTTTGGGTTATTTTTATGAATCCACCGTAGTTTTCATAGAATCGGATCGCTCGTGGATCTCTCTTTGCATCCACTTTTACGAACCTGCAACCGATCTGCTCGGTTAATTTGAACGCAATAGCAAAAACATGTTTTAGCATTTCACGTCCGATACCCTGACCACGCAGCCCGTCTTTTGTTGCCATTCTGGCCAGAAGTAATGCCGGATATTTATTAGGTGGATCTTCAATATTAAGTGACATTTTTTTTACGGAGTCAGATGTGATACATCCCATAGACAGAGAGAAAAATCCCACAAGATCGGTACCCGAATGGACAAGATAGGTAGTACTGATTTTTTCCTGTTGCCGGGTTTTTGCATCATTCCTCAAAAAATCTTCAAGATCTTTGGAATCAGAACATGCAAATGATGAAACGTCTGAATCGCCAGATAATTTTGAAAAAACGAGAGAATAAATATCAATTGTCATTTTGTGGTTATGGCCATTCTTTTGAGAGCTGGCGGGCTTCCCGGAAGAGAGCCTTGCTCTCCTGTGTGAAGTGTTGCTTTGGAGAATCAACATATTTG
>JAPKXU010000107.1 GCA_026394655.1 Methanoregula sp.
GGCACGGTGTGCCGTGAAGGCAGCGGAAGAGGAAAAAAATAAACGGGTTTAACAGATCCCGATGCTGCGGTTATCAACAGCGACGAACATTCCGCAAAGCGGTATGTGAGGAGCGTGCGAGAGCAGCCGTCATCGCCGGAACGGAGCCGAAGCGGAGTGACAAGATGAGGGCGTCATCATCCCCCCAGTACACCGAAAACAAAAGCAGCACGATGATGTGAAGCGAGCCGGAGCATCAGCGAGGACGAGTGAACATGATCGAGCGTCTTCATGTCAACCGGGACACTTTTTACCATCATCACACCGCATTGCTCCAACCCCCAGGTTAACTTACCTGGTTTCAAACCGACTGATCACGCCCCGGATTTCTGTTGACACTTCCTTCAGGTCCCGAATACGATCCGCAACATTCTCCTTGTGTTGTTTTCGCGCTGCAAGTGCTGACCGGATCGCGCCGTGGGTGGCATCGATAGTTAAACTCAGATTGGCATCCAGATCATTGCTGAACTTTCTGAATGCAGCATCAATGTTCTGCATGGTTTTCCATCGCAGGTTTTCAAGGTTGCGTATTACCAGCGTGTCGACTTGCTGTTTCATCCGGTTCCTCGCCCGTCCTTCACGCAGCATACCAGGCAGGATACGCTCGATAACCTCGGCAGAGATTGGGCTGAATGTACAATCCCAGTCATATTCAACCCAGAATGGCTTTTTTACTGGTTCATAGAACCGTTCACCTTTCGGTGCCTGATACGGCACTTCGAAGAGTTCTGCTGCTGCTTTCCTGATGGATTCAATCAGGTCATCCGCACGTTGTTCGTGATTTTTCAGAAGGGCGGTTATCTCACAATCCATCATGGTAGAGACAGTACCGAGCTCGCGTTCGAAGCATGCAGGAATTACATCTGCCACCGCCCGCCGTGCCGCATGCTCCGGTGTCTGCGGCGATGCAGCAATCGCAGCGTTAGCAATGTTCGTGAACCGCTCGCGGAGTGGAATGCGGAGATTCTGGATGTATGATTCCAGCTGTGCGAGTACCCGCTGGTGGTCGCCAGTGAGAATATCCTGTGCGTGAATCTGCTGCTGCTGTGCTTCTGTAATCTTTTTGTCAAACAGGGCAAGCCTGCTCTCCAGTTCAACGAGTGGCAATTCGAGAGCCCGGATTTCCAGTTCGATCTGGAGGTGCACATTATTGAAAATATCGAGCGCTTTTCTACCGATAGCTTCTTTCAGCACCCGGCTCTTCTCACGAGCGAGAAATGCAATAAGGTAATCTGAGACTTCGGAAAGACCGCTTTCTTCCCATTGCTGTGCATCGCCGGCATCTTTTGCCTGCAATCCCTTCCGTGCGGATATCGCAAAAATACGGGTACCGGGATCGATGCCAGCGTCCCGCGTCAGCACATCGCGGTAGAACGTAAGTGACATATCCCTCTCCGCTTCGGTCAGGTAGTCCACTTTGTTCAGGACGAAGAATAATTGTGCGACCCTGTTCTTGATCTCTTTTAAGAATTCAACTTCAAGTTCCGTAATTGGCGGGTCTGCCGAGACCAGAAAGACGGCAGCATCGCATTGCGGCAGGAAGTTCATCGTCGCCATGGTGTTGTGCCGGTAGGTCGATCCGACACCCGGTGTGTCTATGAGTACGACGTCACGAAGAATTGCAGCAGGATGGGTGATCTCAACCTCAAGCACACCTTTCTCATTCCGTGGATTGGCATTCTCCGTGACGAATCCCATCAGCTGTTTATTCAGCCATTTCGTCGGTTCGCCCTTGAGCACGGTATCCGGTCGGTTGTCATTGTATCGTACCCTGAGCAATCGCTTCTCCCCATATTGGATAAATGTAGGAATCGCCGTGAGCGGTATGACAGAGCTGGGCAGCAGGTCCTCACCAAGGAGTGCATTCAGGAGCGTGCTTTTGCCCCTTTTTACCTGCCCGAGCACCGCGAGATGGAACCGTCCCAATAAAAGGCGTTTTTCCAGTTCGTCCAGTTGCTGCGCATGGAGCGAAAAGGTGTCCATCTTCTCGAAACGCCACCGTTCGTTTTTCAGGATCTCCGCAAGGTTTTCCGGAATGGAAATCACAGGAACTTTTTGCGAAGGTAAAGGAGTTGTGGTGCCGGTATCATCCATAGGGTTTTTCCTCCCTGTATTGTCCGCCCGATCCTCTTGTGCCGTATGGTAGCACAGGCAATCGGGAGGGTAGGAGTTATCAGCACAAAAGGCGGTTTATTACGGTGAACTCCATCACCGGATACAGAAAGTCTGCCTGTCCAGATAATTAATTCTTTGTTTGTTCCGACAAAATGGCGGAAAAGAAAACTATTAGTGG
>JAPKXU010000228.1 GCA_026394655.1 Methanoregula sp.
ATCAGCCCTTTCGCTTGATGCGGTTCTTGTCACCCGGAACGTACGGGACTTTGCACATGTTGACGGGATCAGGCTCTACAACCCGTTCCATAGGGTAGATTCACCGTAAGATTTCCTCTGCCTATCTTTTGAGGGGATTGGATCGGGATTTCTGCAACCCCTACATCGTTATGATTACGGGTTTTTTTGTGTGAAGTCCTGATTCCGACACCGTTTAAGAATGGAGTTTGCACTGCCACTACTATCATAGACGCCGGGTTGTTTACCGTTGTTTTCCCGGTTCCATGCTAAAAAAAGAGATCATTACTCATTACACGATCATACTCTGCACCGATAATTATTCTCTTAACCAACAATTTCGTGCGTGTCGCACATGCGGCACCTCTCCCGTGTCTCTCGCAAAATGTTTCCGGTTGGAGCGCGTTCTTTCCGGAATAATGATTGCAGTTCAGCCAGATAACCGCTGGGTTATGCGGTCCGGGCTCAATCCTTGCTTCGATTTCTGCAAAAATATTCGATATCTTCAAAACAATTCGAATCTACCACAACCCTTTATACCTCGACCAAATAACATTCGGATACTACAATGATCGCGGAACTCATCGGAAAAATAAAATCATGGTTGAAGGCGAAGTATGCGGCAGCAGCCAAAGCCCTCTCGCCCGATACCTCAAAAGTTCCCGATGAGAAGCCGATCCTTGCAGCATCGGAAGGGAACGTGATGGACATGGGGAAGCGGTACAGGAAGACGAGCGGTCACTCCCCCATCTTTTCGCTCTTTACTTTTTTTGGTTTACGACAGTAAGCGCCGGTCCGGCGTCCTGGTCCTTTTGATTTCGTACGGTTAGCCTGCCGGCAGATTGTGCCAGGACTGTTCGAGTCGCTAAGATAGCGACAGCTCTCCCCGGGCCGGGGTTGTAAGGCGTGCGATACGGAGCGAATGCTCCAGATCAAGGGAACAGTGGTTGAAAAAAATTACAACAGGTGATTGAAATGGAAGTTGAATTGACAAATCACGAGGATGTGGCTGAGCCGGACCAGGTTGTGTCCGGTACGGCAGGAACCGGACAGGAACACGGAATTGAAACAAGAAAATCCGGGAAAACAGAAGAGAAGCGTCCGCATGCGACGCACGAGCGTGTAGTCCTAGGACTGGGCGTCCTGTATAATGGGAAAATACCTCCCTGCACAATCCAGGAAGCGGCACAGGATCCTGTTACCCCGCAAGAGGCAGCAGAGAGTTACGGCGATCTGATATTTTCCCTGTTCGAGCGCGAGGACCGTATCAGGGACCGGATACAGAAGAAGATCGAACGGTTCGATCAGCGTATCACAAAACTTGAAGACCGGAGGCGATCGCAATGACTGCACGAAGGTCAAAGAGCGAGACCGAGATCCCGCTCTTCCTCATCCCTCACGTGATCGCCCGGCAGATCAAAGAGCAGGGTGATGATGTGTTCCGCATCAGCGTGAAGCGGATGCACTGGCACCATTACAATGTTACGGTCCGGACAAAACAGGTTCACCGGGAGCTGAGGGTCCGAAAGGATTCCTCTCCTGCCCGGCACAAACCCGACAGCCCGGAGAATGTACCCGGCGATGAATGCAGCGGATGTGTGGCATGACCCGGGGACGACCGCCGC
>JAPKXU010000009.1 GCA_026394655.1 Methanoregula sp.
GTCTTTGACCGAGAGGTTGGAAAACGACCAGTTCGCATGGGGTTGGTAGGTGTTGTCGAGCGTCATGGTCTTTACATGCGGGGCAAAGTGCTTGAGCCCGGAGAGGATGGTCCACTCCATGTAATACGGGAGCCCGGCAAATATCGCCAGATCGTATGACTCCTTGCCATCAAGTCCTTTCCAAGCCGGATCACAAAGCCGCTGACCGATATCCACTGCTGACATGATACCGGCTTTTTTATATCCTCTTTTAAGCAGCTCCCGGTTCGTATGTGCGGTAGCGATGATGGGGATGTGCCCTCGTTGTGCTAAAAGAAGCAGGTAGTCGAGCATCTTACGGTCATCCAGATCGATCTCGGATGCGAGGTGCCCGATGACGAGTACCGGGTGCTTCGCCCGCTGTATCATGGCATCGGCGATCTCCGGTTTGGTGATGACCGAGGCGCGCTTCGGTCCGGCGATCTCGGCTGTCTGCCATGGTTCGATTGTCGTCATACCGGATCACCGCTCCTTTCTTTTGATCTGCCATAAAAGCAGGGTGGGATCGGGGATTATATTCTCCTTCCAGTCTTTCGATCGTAAGTGCTTTGTGATCTCTTCTTTCATCGTGATGGGCACATCGGTCATTGTGCGGACATAGAGATGAACATCTTCAGGGATCGTTCCCATCAGCCGTTTATGCAGGTCGATATAATTGGTGAGTTTGATTGCCCTGCCTTTCCCGGTATCGTTTGGTCTCATGCAGAGTTTTGCAATCATCACCATCGCTTCCTCTTTTGTCTCGGCACTAAAGAACAGGTGTTCCGGTACCGGACCGACATATACCTCGTCACCCGTCCGCCGGTCATGCACGAACCAGTCTTCGCGCTTGTCTGCCCGTCCGAGAAGCATACGCCGGTATTTTGTGCCATGCGGACCGACCACAACGGGAATACCCAGTCGCCAGAAACCGCTTGCGATTGCTGCTGCCTTCTGGGACATCGCGCCCCATGCAACACCAACAGCACCCACACGGTTATAGACATAATCTGCCACTTCTTCGTAATTTCCCCGGAGGTTGCGCCGTGCGAAGATGCTCGCAATCTTTATGGCAGCTCCTGCGATATGCGCATTCGAGACGCACGACCCGACATTCACGATCCCGCCTGCATCAAATCTGCCCGGGTACTGCTCGTATGGCGTCTTTCCCTCCTCATCCCTGTACATCCCAACAGAAATCGCAGCACACCCGGAGGTGCAGACGATATAATGACGTTTCGCAAATTCAACACACATCTCGGCTACTTCTTTCCCGCCTTTCGGGTAATTTGCACAACCAACAAACGCCACGACCCCGGGGATCTCGCCAAGGACGAGCGGTCCGCCAACCGTGCGGATCTCAACATCCTGGATTGCGCCCCTCCCGGTCCGGCACCGGAACTTCTCCTCCGATGTTGCCTGTGCAGCTGCGGATACAATGATGGTGTGTATAGGAATATTCTGCGGGCATGCCTGCTCGCACCTGCCGCAACCGACGCACTCGTCATACATATCACTTACCATTGTTATGTTGCCTTTGGCAGCTGCCTTCATGCTTTCAGGTATATGGAGGTCGTTAGGACAGGCTCGCCGGCACTGTTTGCACTGCGTGCAGCTTCGGGCGAGTTCGATAATCTCTTTTGTATTTAAGAGGGAGCCGCCCTTTTTCCGTTCGGGTGCCACAGCACGGGCAACCCGGACCGCGACTTCCCCGACTTTTGCCGGATCAAGGATGAGCACACCGGGCATCACACCGGAGACCAGATCGCGGACGATCTCATCTACATCATCATGCGTTCTGTCCGGCAACCCCATACAGTTCTTTTCAGATGTCGCGATAAACGGGGCGTGGATTTTTTCTGCTTCGAGTAATGCGTCCGTCCGGATACACTGTTCGTCAACAACGATCACATCGGGTATCCCGCTGCGGATATACCGGAGCTGCCAGGACATGGGTCCGATAATCTTTGCGTTTGCCGTATAACGCGTAATATCGATCGCTGTGCAGCAGATCCCGGTCACCTCAACCTCATCGGAAAGCCGGTGTGCTGATAGATAATCGACAATGTTTATTGCAGGAGGGACATTGTGCCCGATGATCAAAATAACCGGTTTTGTTGTATCGACCGTCGCCATGCCAAGATCGACAAGCGGGGCATCCGGATCTGCCTTCGGATACCCGAAAGCGGAGATCTGGGCGATGTCTGCAACTTCCATACCGACCTGGTCGATCATGCCCGCATGGAGCACCTTGGACTCAAGGTCGAGATTATTTCCTTCCTGTCCCGTATGGGTAGCGGAGAGAAGACACGTGATCTGGCTTTCAAGATAGTCCAGCACACCTTCAAGATCACCCAGCTTCTCTGGTTTAATGCCACAAACGAGCCGGATGACCGGAGCTTCGACTTCAACTGCCAGACCCCCCGGATCCAGAGGAAACTCGGACCCATATTTCCGGATTGCAGACTCAACGAGTTCGTGCGCGTGGCTGACATGGGTGGCGGCACCGATGCAGGTAGCAAGGAGTACCATGCGGGACTGCTGCGCACCGATAGTGATCCCGCAGGCCCCCCTTTTTGTGCCGGTGAGATCGCATTTTCCGTAAGTACACAAGCAGCAGAGATCACAGAACGGCAGGTAGAACGGCGGGTATCGTGCAAGGAGTTTTTTGTCCCAGTTTCGGAGAGCAGCGATCGAGGGGAACGGGGTCGGACCCTGCGGTTCAGTCCATCGCTCTTCTGACAATTTACCGATAGAAACTTCGAGATCTTTAATAAAACCAATATCCGATTGCAGTTCCTTAATCCTGATATTGATGCCCTTGCCCGTCAATGAGTCCACGACCGGATTTTAATCTAGTGTATATCGATAACAGTCATAAGGTTATCCATTTTTTAAACAGAATGGCAAAAAATCTGATCCATCTGCCGTTTTATCCCGGGTATGAACGAGGAATCAAGTACAATTTATCATCCAATACACAACGGATATGGACGTGGCTTGAAATCGGTTGCCGGAAAAAATAGTTTGCGCGTATTTTTAGCTCATCTATGTCAGCAGCATACGGGCATCAGGATTTTATCTCACGACAATACAGGTATTTCGCGAACCATGACGCTATCATTTCCTGCCGTATCCTGCCCGCTCCATGAGCTGTACAACAGAGCGACATGCCGGAGATCCCAAAGGAAGATCCAGAAGCGATCGCCCGGCAATCACTGATTCCAGCACCAGCGGATCAAAGGCGATCCTTCCGAGATACTGCTGGCAGGTCTCCTCCTCAACGGTACGTTCAAGCGTTTCCGTGAACTGGCATCCGCCAACGATGTAAAAATTTTCAAATGCAATGCCGACTTCCTGTATGATCCGGTACGCCCGTTTTACGTGCTCAAATGATTTGTGTGAGGGTCCCATCACATCAAAGATGTCGTCAACACGGGTCGTAATCTTCCGGTTCAGGTGTTCAAGTCCCGCGGGGGAATCGATCAGCACGTACCGGTAATTTTTTGTCAGTGACAGAAGCGCTCCTTTGAGAGCGGCATCGGGAAGACAGTAGCATCCTTCTATCCATTTGGTGCCGACTGCAACAAGATCGAATGCGTCCCCTTCGTACAGTCCCCGCTCAAGAACAGTCGTCTCGATCCGTTCTGCGGGAGCGATCCCCTGCATGGTGCCGCCTTTTTTTATGAAGGTCTCGGTCAGCAGTTCAGCGATTGTCCGTATGCCTTCATGTTCAAGATCAACACCCACCATCTCGGCAAGGTTCTGGTCTGGGTCAACATCGACAAGAAGGATAGGGGTTTCCCCCACTCCGATGAGATACTTTGCCATAATAGCAACAAAACTCGTCTTGCCGGTGCCGCCCCGCCCCATGGTAACGAGCGTCTTTGTCACTTCACACACCTACGCGATCTGTTTTCTTGCCGTCTACAAGCTGCGCGATCGTCCGGGTGATCTCCTCAATTGACTGAAGTGCTGGTGTACCTTCGAGACTTAGAACTGGTTCGCCGGCAACTCCGGCACTGGATACCGTCGGATCATAAAGGATTAAACCAAGGAGAGGTATCCCGTGTTCTTCAGCAAAAGAAATGATCAAATTCTTCTCCGCCTCGTCCCTTATCCGGTTGCCGACCAACTGCACGCGGGGGATACCGGCACCTAGCGCGATGCGGGCAATCGTTTTTCCCACTTCAAGCGATTGCCGGTTCGCATCAGAGACAACGATCATTATGTCTACGCATTCAGCAGTTCCCCGCCCGAGATGCTCGATGCCGGCTTCCATGTCGAGCACCACCGCTTCGGCGCGATCCACGATGAGATGCCGGAGCAGGTTCCGGACGAGACTGTTTGCCGGGCAGGTACAGCCGGAACCCATCGATTTGACCGTACCCATGACAAGCAGGTGCACACCGGCAGGGGTCGGAACAGATAAGTCTTTGACCAGATCTGCAACAGAAAAGTTCAGGTTATACACTCCAGGAAATTTGGTGCCGGTCTTTTTTTTAATCCAGGAGTCCTGTTCCGATACCGGAACTATTGTTTCAGCGTCACGCTGCGGGATGCCGAGCGCAAGTGCGAGATTGGAGGAAGGATCGGCATCGATAGCGATGGTCATACGCCCGGCACGGGCGAGCGTCCATGCGATCCCGCTTGCGATGAGTGTCTTACCCACTCCACCTTTACCGGCAACAGCGATCTTCATGACGAAGTTTCACTATCCAGAGATTGTGAGTGGTGGAGTATTAAACGATCGGCACGTTGCGACATGATGAGTACTATGGACGTATGAACTGTGTGACGCGATGGGTGGATAACCATCCGCAGATTTCATTCCCGGAGCCGGTGACCTGAAGTTTTATCGAAATTATTTTGACAGGATGCTGTTATGGGGGGTTTTTCTATATGCTTTGAAAATATTGGGATAGTGAGTAGGAAATTTTACATCTTTAAGGAGTAAAATGAATAAGTCGTCTAAAGAATCATCAACGCCACTGAAGGTCATGTTGTGACTGCCTCCAATTAAATAAAATCTTCGTTAAAAATGAAAGTGAATAAATACTACATTGTAAGATTGCATATTGTGGATAATAACCAAAAAGAAACAACTGAAGATGATGATATAGTTGAACAACGAATAGTCGATAAAGGACATACAATATTAATATTATTTTTTTTCCTATTGGGAATAATTTCTACAGCGCTTTCAATTATTTTTTATAATGAAAAAGATAAATATTGGGAAATTGGTACAGCCTTCGCAACATCATTTTATACGGCAGCTATTATAACAATTTTATATCATTGGGTATTAATCAATGATATAAGTAATTTAGTTGCAAAAAAAATGCTATTCAACAAAAATTTTTTAAAAACTGTTTTTAATAAAGAAAAATTAGATAATTTATTACAATTGTTACTGGAAATTAATTTAAAAAATGAAATGGGAGCTCTTGTTAAATCCGATATAATTGATCAAATAGCTAAAGATCAAGTCGATTATATATTATATGGATTTGATTTGTTTATTACATTATCAGACCAGAATTCTAAATTTGATGATTATTATCAAATAACGGTATTGTCCTAACATAACATACTTTATAAACTTCTAAACAGAATTTTCTTGGGGAAAAATCATGGCTCGCCCAAGAGGATCCATTGAAGTTGTCTGTCAGAATCCACAATGTGATTTTTATCTCACAGAGAAAGGAAAA
>JAPKXU010000037.1 GCA_026394655.1 Methanoregula sp.
GCCGTCATCATCATACGTATCCGCCCAGATGATCTTCCGCACGCTCATTTCGCGGATCTCTTTGGGGGATAACAATCCAAACTCAATTTTTCCGATTCGTTTTGGGCTTGCCATGACGCACCTCCTATACGACGTCCTCTAGTTTCATGCGGGGTGCAATCCCCATGCTCTTCATCTCATCGAGCAGGAGCTTGAATGCATAGCTCATCTCGACCGGGTAGATATCGGTCTCGTTGCCACACGCCAGGCAGCGGGTCATGTTGCGCTTACGGTCGAGCATGGCAATCATGCCACAGTGCGCGCATACGTACTCCGTAACCTTGTCAGATTCATCAAGCAGGCGTTCTTTTAATGCCATCGCGGCACCGTGACCGATCATGACATCACGCTCCATCTCGCCAAACCGAAGACCTCCTTCACGAGCCCTTCCTTCAGTGGGCTGCCGGGTAAGCACCTGCACGGGTCCGCGGGACCGGGCGTGCATCTTGGATGAGACCATGTGGTACAGTTTCTGGTAATAAATCACACCAATGTAGACATCGGCTTTGAACACTTTGCCGGTGATGCCATCATACATCACTTCACGTCCGGTGTGAGAGAAGCCCAGCTGTTTGAGTGATGCACGGAGATCTGCTTCACTCTCGCCACCGAATGCAGTGCCGTTGATCCGGCGCCCTTCGAGCGCTCCGACTTTGCCGCCGATCATCTCGAGCATGTGCCCGATGGTCATACGGCTCGGGATCGCATGGGGATTGATGACAAGATCCGGGGAGAGCCCGCTTTCGGTAAAGGGCATGTTCTCCTGGTTGGTGATGAGCCCAATAACCCCTTTCTGCCCGTGCCGGGATGCAAACTTGTCGCCGACCTCCGGCACCCTGAGGTCACGTGTCCGCACCTTGACGAGACGGGAACTGTTCTCCCCTTCCGTGATGATGACCGTGTCCACAATGCCGTGCTCGTTGCTGCGCATTGTAACTGACGTATCACGGCGCTTTTCGACTGCGATTAATTCTCCGGATGGCTCCTCAAGGAACCGGGGCGGCGATGTCTTGCCGATCAGGACATCTTTCTCCGCTACGATCGTCTCGGGGTTGATCACGCCGTCTTCGTCAAGATTCTTGTAGGATTCTGCGCCGTGTGCCCCGCTGACTTCCTCATCGGGCACCTCAATACGGTCGATCTGCCCGCCGGGGTAACGTCGCTCTTCACCTTCGTATGTCCGGTAGAAATGGGAGCGCCCGAGTCCCCGCTCGATGGACGCCTTGTTAAAGATGAGTGCATCTTCAATATTGTACCCTTCGTACGAGAGGATGGCAACGACAAAGTTCTGACCTGCCGGACGGTCATCCGAGCCGATCAGTTCTGAAGTCTGCGTGTGGGTGAGGGGTTTCTGCACGTAGTGGAGCTGGTGTCCACGGGTATCCGGGCGAAGCTTCATGTTTGCCGCACCGAAACCCAGCGCCTGCTTGACCATCCCTGCACCCATCGTGACACGGGGACTCGCGTTGTGCTCCGGGAACGGGACATGCGCTGCACCGATACCGAGGATAAGCGAAGGATCGATCTCCATGTGGGTATGTTCAAGAGTAATGTCAGCCGGGTTCATCGCGATGTAGAGATCTTCTTCCTCTTCTGCATCGACAAACTCGATCATCCCACGCTTCACAAAGTACGAGAAATCGATCTCCTTCTTCTCAAGCTTCCTTATGTCTTCATCGCTGATGAGCGGTTTTCCCGCCCGTAAGACAATGAGCGGACGCCGGGCACGACCACGGTCAGTGAGGAGGACAACATCACCGTTGTACTCCTTGAATGAGACATTCACCTCTGATGCGATGGTTCCCTGCCGCCGCATCGCCCGTATGTTCTCAACAAGTGTTTTAGGGTCGTCAACCAGCCCGATCAACGCACCGTCAACAAACACCCGCGACTTCTTCATCGGACCTCCCCCCGTATATGTTCGACGTTGAGACTGTGCAGGATACGCATGATCTCTTCCTCGTCATCGACGCCTTTACTGATCTCAACCATCTGTGCAAAATTCTTGACAAGCCCACAATTCGGACCTTCAGGAGTCTCACTTGGGCAGATCCGACCCCTCTGGGTCGGGTGCAGGTCACGTGCCTCGAAGTGAGGCTGTGAACGCGAGAGCGGCGAAATGACACGGCGCAGGTGGGAGAGTACCGCCATATGATCGATACGGTCTAAGAGCTGCGAGACCCCCGTCCGCCCTCCAACCCAGTTGCCGGTTGCAAGCGGGTGGAGAAGGCGCTCGGTGAGCACGTCGGCACGGACAGCAGTTGCGATCGACAGATCACGGTGCCGCATGCTTGCACGCTCCAGCTGGTACTTGATGTCACGGGTAAGCCGGTTCAACGAAATGCGGAAGAGGTCCTCCATCAGGTCACCGGCAAGTTTCAGCCGTTTGTTCGAGTAATGATCCTTGTCATCGATCCTGCGTTTGTTTAACACGAGGTCGAAACAGGCTTCTGCCATGCGACCAAGGAAATGAGCTTTTGCAAGCCGGATTGATACGATCGCCTCAATATACCCCTCGTCCCCTTCCTTCAAGGTTGCCGGGAGCGCGTAGTTTAAGTGTGGCAGGAGATAGTTGTCCAGCACGAACTCTGCGCGCTTCTTCTGGTAGTCTTTTGTCTGGTTGGGTGCGAGCTTCTTACCGACATACATGACCCCGCTATCGACAGAGTCGCACTCGCTCTCCTCAAGGTTCTGCATCATGAACGTCAGGATCTCTTCATCTGTTGAGACTGCGTTCACGACTTCCTGATCATTCGTCATACCTAACGCACGCATCAGGTCGACGAACTTCAGGTGCCCGGCAACGGACGGGAACGAGACCTCTAAGAGGTTCTTCTTGTTGCGTTCTACAACGACAAGCGCGCGGTACCCGCGGAACTGCGAGAAGACTTTCGCTACATAGATGCGCTCGCTGTAGCGCTCAGTGAACTCGGTCATGATCTTGTTGGACGCGAGATCTTCAAGCGTCATAAGCACGCGCTCTGTCCCGTTAACGATGAAATATGCACCGGGATCAAACGCATCCTCTCCATGGGCGACCCGTTCATCGTCGCTCATGCCGTAGAGGTTACAGGCGACGGACCCGACCATAATAGGCAACTGCCCGATCGTTGTGACGATCGGTTCCTGCCGGTCTTGTCCATGCACCAGCGTGAGACCGAGTTGGATCGGCGCCGCATACGTAAGATTACGGAGGCGCGCTTCACAGGGATACAATTCACCCTGCGATCCGTCCGCTTCACGGACGAGCGGTCTTTTAACCGTGATTGAGCCGAGCTCCACCCAGACCGGTTCATTGTTCTTGCCCCGGTTTTCGATGTCAGTCTCGATGATCTTCTGTTCGTTCACCACTTTCTGGAGATTCTGGGTTAGGAAATAATTAAAGGAGTCAAGCTGGTGGCGCGCAACATGCTCCCGTGAAAAATACGCCCTCGATAAAATACTTCTGTCAATCAGATAGACCAACTCCGGTCTTATTTTTTAGGTCTCCTGATCACGAGACGGTACGCTTCGGCTCTTCCCGCAGTGTGACTCGTCCGGATGGTTCTTATCACATCATCGACTTTCGCGTCGATCTCTTTGACTGCAGGATCGTCATGATAGATTTTTGGCAATTGTTCTGTAGTTATGTGGTAGCGGGAAAGAAGCAGAGAAACCTCCTCCTCACTCATGATTTTATGATCTGGCACCATTACGTGCTTCAACACATTCAACTTGGTGCTCAACGAAAAACCCCCTTAAAGATGAACAGATTTCCTCTCAGATGCATCACCGCAAAAAATCCACGATTGGATCGTGGTAACGGGCCCGGAGGGATTTGAACCCCCGACCACCTGGTTAAAAGCCAGGCGCTCTACCGAACTGAGCTACGAACCCCCAGATTAGGATGTACAGCATTATAACAATGCAGAAAAAGTATATAAATATTATTCATGCATGCAGGCTCAATCGATTTGCTGCATTCCCTTACATGGGTTTTGTGAACTTTTCATTGATCTCTTTTAACCGCTGTTCATCGGTCTTTATCTTTTCTTCACGTTTCCCAATAGCAGCAACATCATCTACCGGTACAACCTGCCCGGGCGTGTTCATCCCGCTGGCATTTTTCAGAACTGCAAGCAGGTTTTTATCGACTTCAATACTTGTTCGAAGTGCGGTGTACTCATCGATCAACGCTTTATCGACTCCCGCATCATGCGCAACGGAGGCTTCAATCTTTACATCATTCCGTCGGTTGAAAATCCGTTGGATCGACTCCATCAGTTGTGCAGGATTCACGGGCTTTGAGACAAAGTCATCGATGTTGATGCTGTGTTCCTGTGCTTCAGATGGCGATATCTTCTTCGCCGAGAACATGAGTACCGGTATCCCCTTTGTCGCGGGATTACTCTTGAAACGTTCCAAAGTCTCCCACCCGTCCATCGGTTCCATCATAATATCAAGAAGGATCAGGTCAGGAATTGTGGTCTTTAAAATCTCAAGAGCTTCGTCCCCGCCATGCGCGGGAAGAGGTTTGTACCCTTTTCTTTTAAGAATTGCAACAAGCCCATCCACGATAAAGGTACTGTCATCCACGATCATGATGGTATCATTCATGATAGCCTGCCGGGTATTTGGTAATAATCATGTTCGTGAAGTTCAACAACCGGGATCACACAGACTTTTTGAGTAGGGAGTATCATCAGTTGGCATACTATTCAAGAGTAATGAGAATTCAGTCACGCGGAAAGGTTCGAAGTTACCGCTCCCGCAAGCTCGCTCCTGATCTGCTGGAGACGGGTTTCCTGAAACTTGATATTCGTCTCCATACTCTTTATAGCACGGGAGATCTCGTCACTGACACTGACCTTGGAGTCATTGAAATTGTACGTGCTCTCGAGAATCTTCATTAGCCGCTGATTGACATCGATGCTCTTTGCGAGTCGTGCATACTCGTTAATGATCTCCATCCCGAACCCCGCTTTTTGGGCGGTTTCGACATCTTGTTTGAGAGTTTGCCTGCGGTTTAATACATGCTCGATGGCATCGTACAATTCACGGTGGGTGATGGGCTTTAAGACATAATCTTCGATATAGATGCCATATTCCTGAGCTTCCGCGGGGGTGAGCTGTTTCGCCGTGAGCATAAGTACCGGTATATCTTTCGTCGCTGGGTTCTCCTTGATATGTTCTAAGGTCTCCCACCCATCCATCGGTTCCATCATGATATCAAGGAGGATGAGATCAGGAATTACGGTCTTTAAGATCTCCAGGCATTCCTCCCCACCATACGCTGCCACAGTACGGTATCCTCCTCGTTCGAGCATGGTGACAAAAACATCAACGACAAACGGACTGTCATCAACGACGAGGATGGTATACATCACAACACCTGACCAATCTTCTTCGCTACTTCAAGCATCTGGTGGTGAACTTTCTCAGGATCTGCGCTCCCCTTGACAATTGCTGCAACAAGGAAATTCTCTCCGGCGCCCATCATGACAATGGAGCAGTCCGGCGCCCGTATTGTCACCGATTCCAAGGATTTCATCCGGATGATGCTCCCGGCAGATTCTGCTGATGCAAGAATAGTTGCGGTTAGTGCTCCAAACCATGGTTCGTTCAAGTCACGGTCAAAATATTTTCCTGCGATGATCCCGTCACGTGACACAAGGGCACATGCTGCAACGCCATCGATGGCTTGAATCTTCTCAATAAATGTCGCAATTTTTTCCTTCAACATGGATATGGCTCCCGTGTTGCACTACCCGTGTAATTCATAATACCTGAGGAGGACATAAATACATATCTTTTTTTACTCTTCCCTTTACCGAACATCGTAAGGAAAATATTTGTTACAGTTATATGAATGAATCGGGCTTTCCCGGGATCATATATCTCCTTCGGATATTTGATTTGGTCACAACAAGGTACATATGGAATATATGCGAATAGTATGAACGCGGGGTCATAGGGTAGCCTGGCCATCCTAGGAGACTGGGGGTCTTCTGACCTGAGTTCAAATCTCAGTGACCCCATCATCACCGTTTGTTTTTAGGGGGGTTTTTCGTGAAGATCACCGGGACGTGCATCGAATGCCTGATCTCCCGGGTACGTCTTGAATGCACGCTCGCGCATGCCGATGCCCAACTCACCGAAAAGACGATCTCTTCCTGTGGCACGCTCCTTTCAAGCCTTCGCACCGCACCGCTCAGCCATCCGCAGATCGCGAGCCGCATTCACCGCAGGGCATACGATCTGCTGGGCAATCCAGATCCTTTTTTTGAACTTAAAAAGAGCGGGAACGAAGAGTCGATGGAAGTGTGCCGGAAGGTCAAAAAAGATCTGGTTACCTTCCGCGATTATGTGCTTGCCGCAGTAATCGCCAATACCTTTGATTATGGCGTAAAGGGACATACGGTAACGGATAACTTCGCGGATTTTTTCAGAAAAGAGTTTGAAAAAGGACTCACCATTGATGACACGGATCGCATTGTCCCGCTCTGTTCCCGTGTGGTGTATCTCAGTGATAACTGCGGAGAGATCGTCTTTGACCGTCTCCTCATCCAGTACCTGAAATCACAGGGCGCACATGTGACACTTGCAGTAAAAGAAATTCCCATGTTGAATGATGCGATGCTCAAAGACGCACGAATGCTCGGACTTGACCATATCGTTGACCTCCTCACCACAAATGGAAACCGGGGAGAGATCGGGATCTGCCTCGAAGATATTCCTGCCGATCTCACCGATGCGATCGAGCGGTGTACCCTCATCATCGCGAAAGGAATGGCGAATTTTGAGTCTCTTTCAGAATTGACGGAGCTCCCCCCGGTTGCATATCTTATGGCAACAAAATGCCAGCCGGTTGCCGACGAAGTTGGAGTCCCCGTAGGATCGAAGATTGCGATGCTCCGCTGCTGATTATCTTCACCTCCATTACCTCATCCGAAAACCAACGCCGGTACTCCCATAGAATTTTTATTCGTCAAATCCCATCAATACGTATGGTACTCCTTGAAGGGCTTGCACTGGGATGGCTGCTCATTGTTGTTGGAGCCGTACTCCTTCTTGCAGAGATGCACAGCCCGGGTTTTTTTGCGGCTGTGCCTGCAACAGTGCTGATCGTCATTGGCATATTGCTCCTGTTGGGGATCGATATCTTCAACTCCGGGTGGGGTGTGGTTATCGGCGTAACAGTGGCAATCTGTGCCGCTGTCTTAACCGTCTGGATGTATAGTAAGATCACGCCCAACGAAAGCCCGACAACCATCAGCCGTGACACGTTGATCGGTATGGAGGGGCGCGTGATAAAGACCGTTGATGCATTCACCATCAGCGGCAAAGTCGTCATCGGGAGCACGGAATGGAGCGCTCATTCGACAGGTGCAATCATACCTGAAGACAGACCGGTCCGGGTTGTGAACTCCGAAGGAGTACATATCGTCGTTGAAGAGGTTCTTTAACATGGCTTTTATCGAGACACTCATTACCATATTTTTAATTCTTGTCATCGTCATCATTTTCGCAAAAGGGGTTGTCATCATCCAGCCGTACGAACAGGGTCTCCAGATCCGG
>JAPKXU010000032.1 GCA_026394655.1 Methanoregula sp.
GACATTGTCCCCCACGAGGTCAGCAATGACAGCGGGGTTCCGGGGGTCGTCCTCGGGGATACCGGCTTCAACCTTACCAACAAGGTCCGCACCGACATCAGCAGCCTTCGTGTAAATACCGCCACCCAGCTGGGCAAACAATGCGATGAAGGAGGCACCGAACCCGAACCCTACAATGAGATACGGAGTCTGCTGCGGGTTAGCCCCAAACGCGTAAAAGATAAGTGATACGCCAAGGAGAGAGAGTGCGACAACGGTCAGCCCGGATACCGCACCACCGCGAAGCGCCTTTACGACAGCAAGTCCGGTACTCTGGCGCACAGCAGCAGCAGAACGGATGTTTGTCCTGACAGCGATCCACATGCCGATAATACCGGCAAGGGCACTGCAAAACGCACCGAAAGAAAATGCAATGGCAGTATGCCAGGCATAATCCCACTTTCCGGAGAACGTAAAGACCCCTAATATCAGGATCGCAAGCAGAACAGCAAGAATCGCAATCGTGGAGTACTGCCTCTTAATGAACGCTTCTGCACCCTCACGGATTGCATTTGCCACGTCACGCATCTTCGGCGTTCCCGTGTCTGACTTCAATACATCATGAGCCAAGTATGCGGCAACCAGCAGTCCGAACAGGCTTGCCACAACAGTAACAATCAACAAATCCAAAACGACATCACCTCGCTGGTTTTTACACCAGTAAATCAGTTACTTTGAATAATTTATCCTATGGAGTTTTAAATTATTGCAAAATGAGGCGGGAATGAACCCTGCCCGGCACTCTCTTCGTCGCATCGCGGGGCAACTTGCGCATACCTGCCAGATCTCACTCAGGGAACCGGAGGGATATGTAAAGCGCCGGTTTGGCTAAAAGTGAAAATCCGGTTTGGTGGTGCGAGTGAAAAGAGTTAGGTGTGCAGAGTATGGATGGCGCCAGTAAAACCCGCCAGCAGGCAGATCAGATCTGGCGGAGCTTCTCTCCGAACCACGGAATGACATCCTTCTTTCTTGACATCATGTTCTTGAGCAGTACCGGCTGGTTCCGGAGTTCAAGTTTCGTGATGAGGGCACTATCCCCCGCAGCAAACAGTTCGCTCCCGTTCTCAACCACGCTCGTGAACACGCCAATATAGAAGTCCACACCCAGCTGCATGCGGAGCCTGTTGAGCTCAAGGTGGATGGCATCTGCGTTTGCCCGCGGGAACTCAAATGAGGGCACCATCACCTGTGCGATGACAAGCTTCTTTTTGAAGAGTTCATACCGTTTCGTGTCCCGCATGAGCAGCTCCTCCATGGTGGTGCCTTCAAGGTTCATTCCCTTTCCTAATAGTTTCGTGCCGAACACCAGCGGATCAACGCCCGCGATCGGTGCAAGATATGCAACCGCTTCGTTGTCCTGCGGGGTGGTTGTGGACATCTTCAACAGGAGCGTATCAGACAGGATGCCGGCAAGGAGAATACCGGCGATTGCCGGGTCTGGGGTGATGCCGGCGTCCCGGAATTTTCCCGTGATGATAGTCGAGGTAGAGCCCACAGGGTCATTTAAGAATTTCACCGGTTTTAAGGTCGAGATGACCCCGAGCCGGTGGTGGTCGATGATCTCGATGATCTCTGCATCATTGATCCCGTCGACTGCCTGCGTGAACTCGTTATGGTCGACAAGGATGACCAGTCGGTGTACTTCGGCAAGGAGCGTGGTCCTCGTGACGATGCCCCGTAGGGTCCCGTTATTTTCGACGATGCATGCAGAACGGAACTTGGAGTTGTACACGGTCTGTTTGGCGTGAGTAATCGTATCTGAAAGTGAGAGCCGGGGGATGTCTGTCTCCATTACCATCCGGGCGGGGAGCGAGAGGTTGATCATCGTGCCGATGCCGAACGCATCCAGCTCGGTGGCGAGGAGTGAGACGCCCCGTGCCTTTGCCTCCCGGATCACGATCTCCCCCACCGGTGCCCGGTCAGCGATGATAAGCGCAGCAATACCCGACGCGATCATCGCACGCTGCACCGGTTCGTTGTCGCCGACCACCGCGATGTCTCCCGGTGCCAGTTTCTTTGTTGTGATCTCGGGTGCGTCAAGGACGATGATGACCCTGCCACCAAGCGTCTCCGTTGCCCGGACGACGACACGGGCGGATAGGATCCGGGCAAGGGTGTCGAGGGGGAGGGCGGTGATGGCTATCTCGCTGATCTTCAGCTGGTGGACATATGCACGGGCAAGCCCGTGTTCCCCGACTACACCCACGAGTTTTCCCCCGGCATCCGTGACCGGCACGTTCCGGATATCGTTCTGGTCCATGAGTGCCGCTACATCGACGGCAGGTACATCCTCTGTCACGCTGATCCGCGCAATTTTGAGGTCGGACACGCGGGGCTCGACACTCTCGATGAGTACCGGGGGTTTTAAGCCGAATGTCTCGATCGCAAAGCACGTCTCGGCATTCAACTCGCCGCACCGGGCGGCAATGTACCTGCCCGGCTCTGCAAGGTTCTTAAACGCCGCGTACCCGATGACGCTCGCGATGCTGTCGGTATCCGGCTGCCGGTGACCGATGATCAATACGTTATCCATGCCTGCTCCCGGTTTTATTCTCCTTTTTCCTAGTATTGCGGTGTGGTAAATAAATAATGTCGTGGCGGGGGAGACTGGATCAAAGAGACCCGCGATATCACTGGAGGTAATACCTATTGTTCTGCATTGCTGCAATCCCACTGCAATTGCAGAACAGATCGAAAAGCCCAATTCGGGTCAGGATTCCGCTAATAACTCTTATAATACACACTTAGATCTTAGTAATAATCTATATTGCTGCAAATCGGAAATAACACATCAGCCTGTGAGATGCTAAACACATGCAGCGGGATGCAGTGGGACAGAAACTCTCACGCCGGAGAATTGATGGTGGTCGGGGTGAAAATCCACGCGACCGGTTACAAACCTCTTGACATCCCGGAGCCCCGAACCCCCTGCTACTGCTGCGGGAAGACAGGTTCAGGGTACTCGGAGAGACTAACTGCTGAAGGGAAGGTACGACCAAAAGACCAACAAGGCACCCACCTATACCCTGTCTCGGCACCGCCATTGCCCGGTGTGATCGACCTCACGGCAACGGAGTGGCACGCTTTCGGCTACGGGTTGAAGGAAGGGCTCTGGTTCTGGAAGAGGACACCACTTGCGTGGGACGAGATAAAGAAGATGGAGGCGTTGCCTGACGATGAGAAACTGTTGTCACCGGAACTGATCTCCGCTCTTAAGGAAAAGTACCATTACTATATCATCGGGTTTGCCCTGCCTGAAGACTGTGCCCTATTAGCCACCGGGGTGTATCTCCTCATGACGAATATGCCGGGGCTTGTTCAGCACGTCCTCGTATTCTTTGGGTATTCTGGTTGAGGGGAGCCAGACATTCCGCAACTTTTTATTAGGGTCGATCATCTGCGTGATGAGTGAACCCATGCGATCGTGGCTGGCGACATCGGCGGGATATCTGGGATTGATGGTACGGAATGAATGCGAGAACAACGCTTGCGGGAAAAAAGAAGGTTTGGTTAACATGGCATGGCGGAGCCGGGAACGTACCTTCGTACATCTACCTGTGCCCCGCTCTTTGCCATGCGTTCTGCAATGGTAAGAATTTCATGGGCGACATGTTCGTTCACGTAATCCTCGCCGCAGTTGG
>JAPKXU010000007.1 GCA_026394655.1 Methanoregula sp.
GCAGTACAATCCGCATCGTCGTGGCAAGATCGAATGCTGTTACAAGACACGCTACCCAGAACTCATCGATCTTAAGGAATTCCACTCGATTCGCCATTTCCGGAAAAAATTCGGAACTTCGACCAGCAGTACAGCAACTGGCACATGCAGGAGATCCTGGGACGGATGACTCCTGCATCAATCCATCATAACAAATTCAATTTCAACAAAGACCGTAAACTTATGAAAAGCAGACAAAAACTCTGTCACAAAACGGACATTAATTGTGGCACTCTACAGTTACAAACCCATATAGCGTTATATCGACTCTTCGGACGACCCACCGGTCAGTTCTCACATTTTTGCGAGATGTGTAATCTTATTTTGCTTTTCTTATGGGTTTGTCCATCCGGTGAAAGACGATGCCCTGATGAGCGTCAGGATCCCCCGTCGCTGATGACAATCAGATCAAAATACGACTCTTTGTCAAAACGTGCGGGGAAGATGGATGAATAATTCCACTCTCACATGCAATCACTTAAACCCCCTCGCCCGGAGGTGCAACCCGACGACATCTCTCGCCGCCGCCAGATCCCCATCAGGATTGGGAATCCTCACTATGCAGAATTTGAGGGTCGCAGCCCCATAGGTTTGTATGACAAAGACCCGATTGATCCACTCAAAATAACGGTGATCCACAACAAGAAATTTCCGGTTTTGTGGCGAACTTGAGATCATCGCTCCACACATCCTCCATTCAAACTGCTCTAAACAGGATCATTTTTGTCGCGTTACATTACCCGGTCTCTGTCGCTACCTGACAGTACGATTTGTAACGACCATATCGATCACTATCTGGTGCATTTCTGTAATGATCTTTCCCGCACCTCCAGCTGTCATTGATCTCGTTATTGAGCGGAACTCTTCTTTAAGTTGTGTAAATTTGGATTGGCGTTTTCTCTTGAGTGGCACATAAAAGAATGGAAAAACCCAGTTCACTGGATTTCGATATTTGTCATTTTACAAATTCCCTAATCCGACTAAATACGTGCAGATTATGGGACAAAAATCACGGGGATTGAAAAAGTCCGGTAAAATTCGATCGTTTTGCGGGGATATAAACCATATACTGCTATATATTATGTGGTCAAAAAATATCTCTCGACAAAGAAAGAAAGAATTTTTCCTATAAACCAAAAAGACTTGAGGGTTACCCCATGGACGAAGCCAACATTCAACAGGAGATTAATAAATATAAAAAATTCAAAAAAGTGGATGGTGCAACCTACCGGAAGGTAAACTTTTTTTTGCGGAAGCGAACCTACATCACCGCACGTGAATGGGCACTTGCCCGGTTGTGTACCGATTTTCGTACTTCCGGCGGGGCAGAGATGACGTTTATCGGACAACATCTTCCGGAACTTGTCCCTTTCATGGAGGACACATACTCCCCACAGGCAGTAAACCAGGCGCGGCACTCGTTCAAGAAGAAGGTGCGGAAATCCGGTGCCACGTTTTTCTATGGAGCCATGTGTGGCTTTTTTTCCACCGATGAACTGGATGATCTCCTGTTTGAGGCAAGTGAAGTCTCACGGTTCCTTTTAGAAGTAGAAGGAACAACCATCGACATCGATGACGAGATAGATATTGAAGACCGGATCACAAAAGTAATGAGAAGCGTCGGCGAGACCGCGAAGACCCTCTTAAAGGCGCGAAGTTCGGATAATGATGCGGAAGAACCCCGGGAGATCGCCCTGCCATCTCAACCAACTTCCCCCAACCCCCATAAGTCACAAAAAGTGCGTTCCCCTCGCAAGGCCGCTGACCCCCTACCCATTACACCAGTTGCCGGACAATCACCGGATAACAAAACACCTCTCCCTTCACCGGATCAGAAAGCCACGGGCGGAACAGAACCCGTTCCAAAAAATACTCCGGTTGACTTGCTGCCAATTGCCGAACCCGTCACACCCACATCGGATTCGACAGGCTCCCACGATCCTTTGACCGTTGCTGGTCCGCCGGAAAATATCAACACAACTTCAACCGGACAGGATCCTCCCATTACACCAACAAGCACAAAGGAGACACTCCCATGAAGATCATCCAGGTTGTCGGTCGATCAAATTCCGGAAAGACCACCTTCATCCGAACGCTTATTCCCGAACTCAGGAAACTGGGAACAGTTGCGGTCATCAAACACTTGGGAGATCACGATTACCTGCTGGAAAAAGGAAAGGACACCACCGGTTTTTTTGATGCAGGGGCAGATATTTCCGTCGGAATGGATTCAAATAAATCAGTAGTTGCTATACACAACAACAACCTCGATGACATGCTCGCGATGCTCTGTAATATGGGAATGGCATACGTGATCATTGAAGGATTCAAGACCCGGACATTCCCAAAGATTGTGATCGGCGACCTCGCGAGTGAACCCTGTGTGCTGCGGGATCCAACGGTCGATCAGGTGATCTCCTCGCTCGCCATGTTCGAAGACTATTATAATAAAAAAGGCTGATGGATCTGAAGGATGATACCGCCGGATAAAAAAACCAGTCATGATGCTCATGTGTCACAATCAAAGAGGAGCAGGAAACCGACGAAAGCCGGTTCCCTGGTAAAAAAACAGTTATTTGGGACAAACGGCGTCCGGGGGGTCATAGGAAAAGATATGACTCCTGAACTGGTGCTCCGCATTGGCGAAGCACTGGGGACAATGCGGCAGGGATGCATTGCCGTCGGAAGGGATACACGGACTTCGGGGGATACACTCGCAGGAGCGATAAAAGCCGGGCTCCTCGCTACAGGCTGCGATGTGATCGATTGCGGCATACTCCCAACACCGGCGCTCCAGTATATCGTCAGAGAGCATTATGACGGTGGCGCCATGATCACCGCCTCCCACAATCCCCCAGAATATAACGGCGTAAAAATTATCGAACCCGATGGCACCGAAATGGGAGATGACGAGACCATCCAGCTCGAACAGCTGATCCTTGGTCGCACATTCCCGGTAAAATCCTGGGACCGTGTTGGCAGGGAAACAGCCGCTCCCCACGCGGTCGATGAATATGTCCACGCCATCGCCAGTCAATTTCCCAATAGACCGGGCGATGCAATGACCGTCGCGGTTGATCCCGGTTCCGGACCTGCATGCCAGACGACCCCCCGTATTCTCTCCGCGATGGGATGCAGGGTTCTTACCATCAACGGGATCATGGACGGGACTTTTCCCGGGCGGCTGCCCGAACCATCCCCGGATGGACTTTCTGGGCTCTCCGCACTGGTGATCGCAAGCGGAGCTGCCTTTGGTGTTGCCCATGATGGCGATGCAGATCGGGCAGTCTTTGTTGATGAGACCGGACAATTTGTCGAAGAGAACCAGGAATTTGCACTAGTTGCGCAATATATCTGCCAACGGTCAAAAGGCATACTGGTGACACCGGTAAGTACATCGCAGATGGTTGAGATGGTGGCAAACAAGGCAGGGTGTGATGTTGTATACACACCGGTTGGCAGTATCTATGTCGCCCGGAAGATGCGGGAACTGATAGCTGCCAAAAAGACCGTGGTCTTCGGCGGCGAAGGAAATGGGGGACTCATCTTTCCAGACCACCAGTTCTGCCGCGACGGGGGTATGACAGCAGCGATGATGGTGGCAATTCTCGCCAGTGCACAAAAACCTCTCTCTTCACTTGTACGCGGGTTGCCCCGACGCATCATGAAAAAAGAAAAGATATCGACCCAGAATGGATCGCACATAATTCGCCAATTATCCAAAAAATATTCCCATGAACAGGTTGACCGGACTGATGGTCTGAAAATCCGGAGAGGGAATACGTGGGCACTGGTGAGGGCATCCGGTACCGAACCCCTGATCCGCATCATGGTCGATGCAGAGGATATCACGCAGGCAGATGAATTCTTCAGGGAATTAAAAGGACACGTTGCATCTATACTCACTCACCCGGATAAATGACTTTTCGTATCCAAAAACCGGCAGGCTTGAGATCCAATCCCAGTTTAGGAATTGAATGAACCAGATAACTGACTACCTGTGATTACAGATGACGCATTTAATGTACTTATAACCGCAATCAAAATTAGGCAGGGGATACACCAGTGAAGACCGTTGAAATCCTGATCACCGGCAGAGTCCAGAAGGTGGGGTTCCGTGCATGTGTACGAAGGATTGCCACGGATCTGAATATCACAGGCACCGTGATGAACCTCTCGAACGGACATGTGCAGATTTTTGCCACGGCAGATCCTATGATCCTTGAAAAATTCATCTCGATGCTGTACGGTTGCCCCCGTGCAATTATCCGGGACCTGCGAACTACGGATACTTTGCCCCGATCTTTTGAGGAGTTTTCTATCATTAAAAATGGGAGTCGTATCAGTACATTACTGTGAAATCTTCGTTTTTCGTCATCGCCCGGTAAAAATTATCGACCTGTGAATCGATCTTGTCATTATCGATCGTCATCTGGAAAATTTCAGTCAGTCGTTTTACCAGATCATCAGACAGGATACACCGGTTCGGTGTCAATTCATAATCCTCCGGTGCGAGCGCTTCAGTCGCGATCCGGCATACCGGCGTATCGATCATCTCTGCCTTGAACGTCTCGATCAGATCATACACCAGCCCGGTAGTCCCTTCGTACAATAAACCAATATCTGGATCGAGCCGTGCACCAATAATAGAGACACAGCAGTTGCCAAACAGCATGGCATACCCGAACGACAGCATCGCATTTATCGGATCGCATTGCGGGCGCATCGTCCGGCGCCGGAAACCAAATTGTTCCGGGATACTCCGGGATATGATCTCGTAATACATATCGGCATTCAAGCGGGACAATCGCCGGATTTCGTCGAGCTTGATCAGGTATGCAAGTTCATCGAGTGACGTATGAATAAATTGCGATTCGCCTTCGTAAAACAACCCGACGCCACGGAGTTCTGAAAGCCGTTCGATCGCGAGGAGCCGCGATCTTATTGCCCCTTGAGCAATGATAGTAGCATACCGGTGACGCGGGAGGTCAAATTGCATTTTCTGGAGTTGTTCCTGCGAGCGATCGCCATAGGGACGGATGATCCCGGCAGGTGTCCCGTCTGCCTCAAAAAACGAGAGATATGCACCATTCTTCAAGAGGTGAATGATCGTGGCTGAGTTCAGAGTATGCCCCCCGATAACGAGAAGATTTTTCACGTTTTCGAGGAGATGTTCCTCAATTACACCTTTCTGTAAGATGATAAGTTTTTTTTGTGTGGATTTGATATGGGCACCAAACCCATACACCGTCAACCAGGATACGTCTTTTGTCATAAATCCCAAAAACAAACCCCGTAATTTAATCTAATTACTACCATTTTTTCCTTGATTAAGGCATCGTTTTACTATAAAAATCAAGGAAATCAGTTCCGGATGAACCTTGGTAACCTTCACAACCGGTTGCTTTTTTACGGCATAAAATGCTGGCATAAAAACTACATGAAGTTCCATAAATAGTATGTCATGCAATAGCATAACAGAGGATCCGGATGTTCTGGGATAAGAAGATCGAAACGCTAAAACCCGCCGAATTGCAGGCACTTCAATTGAAGCGCCTGAAAAAAACCCTGCACCTGGCGAGTAATGTCGAATTTTACCGGGATCGTCTCTCCGGTGCCGGCATAAAACCATCAGATATCAGGACACTTGAGGATATCCAAAAGCTTCCCTTCACGAAAAAACAGGACTTACGAGATGGTTACCCGTTCGGGTTCTTCGCAGTTCCCTTAAAGGAGGTTGTGCGGATCCATACAACATCAGGGACTACGGGAAAACCCACAGTTGTAGGATATACCCGGAAGGATCTTGACAGCTGGGCAGGACTTATCGCACGCAACATGACCATGATCGGGGTCACGGATAATGATGTCTTTCAGAACATGGTGAATTACGGTATGTTCACCGGCGGGTTGGGGTTCCATTACGGTGCAGAAATGATCGGCATGACGGTCATACCAAGCGCTACGGGAAATACCAAACGCCAGATCGAGATGATCAATGATTTTGGCGTGACGACAATCCACTGTACGCCAAGTTACGCCATGCACCTCTCGGAAGTCGCTGAAGAGACGGGGGTTACGTTCAAAACCCTGAAAACCGGCATATTCGGGGCTGAACCATGGTCAGAAACCCTCCGGAGCACGCTCGAATCGCGACTTGGCGTGACCGCGTATGATTCGTATGGTCTGAGTGAATTGTTCGGTCCCGGTGTGGCGTTTGAATGCCCTGAACGTGACGGACTGCATATCTGGCACGACAGTTACCTCGTAGAGATCATTGATCCAAAGACCGGTGAACAATTAGCCGACGGGGAGCGGGGAGAACTCGTCGTGACACCGCTTGTTAAAGAGGCAATGCCACTTCTCCGGTACCGCACCGGGGATGTCACCATGCTGATGGAGGACGGGTGTCTCTGTGGCAGGAGCAAAAAGATCGCGCGGATCACCGGAAGAAGCGACGACATGCTGGTGATACGCGGAATCAATGTATTCCCCTCCCAGATCGAGCATGTCCTTTTAAAAATCCCGGAAGTGGGAAATCAATTTATGGTATATGTGGACAGAATTAATCATCTGGATGAAATGACCGTCGAAGTTGAGATCAACAGGGAATTTTTCAGTGGCGAACTCGCAGACCTTGCAAAAATCCAGAAAAAGGTCGTAAAGGAACTGCATGACGTCCTTGAACTACGGACGACAGTCAAACTCGTAGAACCCGGTTCGCTGCCAAGGTTTGAAGGAAAATCAAAACGAGTAATTGACCGGAGAGGTGAGATATTTTGAGGTGCTGGGACCCGAGAATTGAGGAGATGCCAAAAGAGGATCTCCAGAGGATGCAGTATAAACTGTTAAAGAGTCTTGTGTATCGCCTGTACAGTTTTTCCCCATTTTATCACGACCGCATGAAAGAGGAGAAGGTGCACCCGGATGATATCCGGGAACTCGCGGATGTAAAGAAACTGCCGTTCATGTTCAAACGTGACCTGCGGGACAATTACCCGGACAAGATTTTCACGGCAACGCAGGATGATCTCGTGCGGTATCACGTATCTTCGGGGACAACAGGAAAACCGACGGTTGTCGGCTATACCCAGAACGACTTAAACCTCTGGACTGAGTCACTTGCACGGGGGCTTACATCTATCGGGCTTGGGCGGGGCGATGTGATACAGGTCAGTTACGGGTACGGGTTATTTACCGGCGGGCTCGGCATGCACTACGGCGCTGAACGGATCGGTGCTACTGTCCTTCCCACGAGCGTCGGGAACACCGAGCGCCAGATCGAACTGATGCAGGATCTCGGTGCAACCGCGATCGCCTGCACGCCATCATATCTCCTCCACATTGGCGAAGTGGCAGAGAAGATGGGTGTGAGTATCAAAAAAGATACAAAACTCCGTGCGGGAATCCTCGGTGCAGAACCCTGGACTGACGGGATGCGGACGCGTATCGAAGACTGGCTTGGGATCAAAGCCTACGACATCTATGGCACAAGTGAACTCTCCGGACCGATGTACACGGAATGTGCAGAACAGAAAGGGTTCCATATCTGGTCTGACATTGCCCTTGTCGAGATCATCGATCCAAAGACCGGTGAGTCGCTTGAGCCGGGTGAGAAGGGAGAACTCACGATCACCATGCTCCAGAAGGAAGCGCTCCCGATGATCCGGTTCCGCATCGGTGATATCACGGTTGTTGAAGATGGGGTCTGTCCCTGCGGCAGGACGCACCCGAGAATCCAGCGGATCCAGGGTAGGGTGGATGATATGCTCATCATCCGGGGGATCAATGTTTTCCCGTCACAGGTGGAGTATGCGTTGATGGCGATTCCTGAAGTGGGTCAACACTTCCAGATCATTGTCGAGCGGAAAGGTGCGCTCGATGATATGCTCGTCAAGGTTGAACTGAACAAGGAATCGTTCAGCGATAAGATCCCGGAGATCATGAAGGTCCGGGAGAAGGTCGAACACCGGCTGAGAAACTCCTTAAATGTGAATGTCAATGTCGAACTTGTCGAGCCGGGATCATTGCCGAGATTTGAAGGAAAATCAAAGAAAGTGATTGATAAGAGGTCGTTGTGATGGACACGAAAAATTATGTCATTAAACAGATTTCGATATTCTCTGAGAACCGCCCCGGCAGGCTCGCATCTATAGCGCATGCACTGGGGGAAGAGAAGATCAACATTCTCGCATTCAGCATCGCCGAGGCTAACGGGTTTGGCGTAGTACGAGCCCTAGTCGATCACCCGGAGAAGGCATACAAGAAGTTGTCCTCGCTGGGATTCAACGTCGCCTTCACCGATGTCATAGCGGTACAGATGCAGGACATTCCCGGCGGGCTCTACGAGATCGCCAAGGTGCTTGGGGATGCCCAGATTAATATCGAGTACTCGTATGCATACTCCGGTAAGGATGCCGCAGTCCTGATCTTACGGGTGGATCAGGTTGAAGATGCCATCGGGAAGATCCAGAAGTCCGGGGCGACTCTATTAGAGCGCTCGGTCTTTCATTAATCGGGTATTCCTTTTTTTAATATGAGAACGGCTCGCGCCATTTTCTTGTTGCGGAAAGCATATGGCACCGGGGGGATCATGACCGTTTTTCCCATTTGACCAGTTCTGCAACAACCGAGAGGGTACTGCCCCGCCGGATCTCCTCGCGGATCCGCGCCTCTGTCTTCTTCACTTCAAGCGCCCGCCGTGCGATCTCATACGCACGTTCACGGGGGATCACCACCACGCCACTTTCATCGCCACAATCCAATCTCCGGGATGAACCTGCTGCCCCCCGCACTGGATCTCGGCGTTGATCTCCCCAAATCCTTTGGGTTCCCCGGCGTTCGGGACGATCGCCCGTGCAAAGATGGGGAATTTCAATGCCCGGATATCATCGACATCCCGGACGGCACCATCGATCACGACGCCCACGATGCCTTTTTGCATGCAGCTCAATGTTGCCAGCTCCCCCCACGGGGCAACATGCACCCCGCCATCATTATTGATGACGATCACGTCGCCTTTGCCGGCGACATCGATTGCTTCAACAGGTTTTGCCCAGTCACCGGCAAATGTCTGGACGGTTACGGCTCTTCCCGCCATCTTCACGTTACCGCAGATTGAAACGATGCCGGGCATCGCTCCTTTGCGGTGCATCGCGTCAGAGATATTTGAGGAGGATACCTGCATGAGGATGCTATGGATCTCTTCATCGAGACCTTTCTTTTTCGGGGGCTGGATGGATGGATGATCCATGGCATCCCGGATCTTTTTTGTCGAACCCGTAACATCGGCAGAACGTACAATCCATCCCCCGACAATAACGATATCAGCGCCATGACTGACTGCTTCCCCCGCCGTTGCTGCATCAAGTCCCCCCGCAACCGCGATCGGGATATGATTCAAGGGCGCAGGCGCGGGATACCGGATCCTGCACATTAATGAGATCCGCCATCAGCCGGATGCCGTATAACCGGGCAGCCCGGACCGCATCGGCAATCACAGCGTCATCGGCATCGGCAAGGATGCAGACAATATCTGCACCGGCTTTTGCCGCCATCTCCACTTCGATTGCGCCGGTATCGGCAATCTTCATGTCAGCGACAAGTGTGGAATTCGGAAATTGATCCCGCAGGATACGGACAACCTGCATTCCCTCGCTCTTGATGAGCGGCGTCCCTGCTTCAATCCAGTCTGCTCCGCCCTCGATCGCTTCCCGTGCAATTTGTACAGCTCGTTTTGTTTCAAGAAGATCGAGTGCAACCTGCAGGACTGCCTTTTTCATAGATAGTGATCTGTGTTAGAGGATGTTTAATGATTGCGAGATGGGGGAAGAGGATGGAATGGATATTCCAGAATTCAGGTATCCGGCGATCCTGTCTTGTGTACTATTACGGGATCGGCTGAAACCCTTCACCACTCTTGTTTATCGTGCCCATTTTGTGCGGCACCGAACAACGGGATGGGAAGATAGCAGGCAGCAATGGCTAACCGGATCCTTTGATAAAAACGACCCGCGAGGACCGGGTAAGTGCCTGGACTCCCGGTATCGTGCAGGATGAATTCCCGGCAGCTCACATGAACCAGCCCCGCGACACAACCTCAGACAGGGTTCGGTCCCCTCCACCCGGTTACACCTCGTTTTCCGCACGACGTTTGATGTACCAGTAGAGGATATAGTCGCCCGGTGGAATGAGCAGGTACACCGTCATGCTGAACTGACTTCCCGTGAGCGCCACGAGGATCCCAAGCACAGAGACGGCAGGCACGATAAGGGTCCGTAACGAAACGTGGCGGATGAAATGGATGGTGAGGCCCGGCTCGACCAGCTTGCCAATTCCCGTTGAATATTTCCACTGGAAGAACATGCCCATGCCGATCGCAAAGAGGTTCAGTTCGAAGACTATCGCGCCGACGGTGAGCCCATGGAAATCACCGGAGAACGAGGTGGAGAACGGGAGGAGGGTGACGAACAGGAGGGTCCCAAGGTTGAGCCAGACGAAAGTCCGGTCCATGGTCTTGATCGGATGGAGTTCGAGATGGTGGATGAGCCAGAATGCACCGAGGATTAAAAACGCAAGCACGTAGTGGAAGAAGTCGGAGTACAGTGAGATGAGCCATTGTACTGCGAAACCGTTCGTAAGAACAATCGTCGATTTGTCGGGCAGGTTCAGACCGATGACAAGCAGCGTCATCGCGAAAGCGAAGAGCCCGTCCGAAAGGGACTCCAGCCGGCTTTTCGTGAGATGCATCGACAAGCTTCCCGGGTATTCTTCGGTCATAGGTTTTCGTACCTCGTTTTGATCCAGAAGGATTAATGGTTTATTATTTATTCATGGGTCGCAACCCTGTGCGGCGCATGATGACGCGAGCCATTGACTGGTTCACGGTTTTTTTACTTGCTGTCGAGAAGATCGCGAATAAACCGACCCACCAGTCAAATGAACGGGTGGCACCAGTGAAAATATCCCATATTTATTACAACATCTTTTTATTTTATCAGTTTTTAAAAGAGATTCTATGCAATTGATGAGAACAGGAAGGGTTTGTGAATGAGTGAGACGAACAAATTATCGTTTGGTTGCCGGATAAAGGAGTCGATACGGGACTGTTCCGGCGAGATCGTATTCGGTATGTCGGATGGCGTTGTTTCCATCTTCGGTCTCGTTGCCGGTATGGTGGCGGGCGCCCAGTCCGGGAATGTGATCCTCCTTGCCGGTGCAACAGCTGCAATCGCGGCTACCGTATCGATGATGGCGGGTGTCTTTTTAGATATCGAGTCCGAGCGGGATGAGGCACGGGTGGAGGCACGGGAGCGGGCAGCCGAGATCCAGCGCGATCCCCAGCTAGCCGTGAACAAATTGATCAGCGATCTCAAGGGAACCGGCCTGAGCGGGACAAGCCTCGATGCGATCCGCGAGGACATGAAGGCAAATCCCCTCGCGATCCAGAAGTTCGAGGACGCGGTGGCGGGCGAAGAGGAGACCTTGGCGCAGAAAACCTCGCCGGTCATCCATGCCTGCTGGATGGGGATTGCGGATTTTATCGCGGCAATGACACCGGTCGTTCCGTTCATCTTCCTGCCATTGGCTCAGGCAAAAATTGTCTTTATCTTCGGGACGGTCATCCTCCTGATCCTTCTCGGTATTGGACGGGCAAAGCTCGGCGAACGCCCGATGTTCCGGACCGTTCTGGAAACAGTTGCAATTGCGGCTACCGCAGCGATTGCCGGCGCACTGGTCGGTCTGATGATAAGCTGAAGAAAAAACTTCTCATCCTTTTTTTTTACCCGCGAGCGCAAAAAATTTCCTGAAATTATTTTCACAGAGATTTCGAGCGGGCTCCCGCTTGTTGTGAAAGGGAGGATCCTCCTCACCCCTCCGTTCGGCTCCGGTGTAGAGCGGCGCGGTTTTTTCGAAACTGTATGGGGAACGGATCATGGGGCGAAAGACAGAAGCGATCATAGTATGAAAGGCGCGGCGACACCAAAGACAACTCGCATCAACCGCTCGCACCGCCGGTTCGCCACCTCCACGCTCAGTCGCAGCCGCACGCCAGATAGGAGCGAAATATGGCGGACGACCGGGCTGCCCGGATGGACGAAGGTGTGCGACGCATGCGACGTGGTCGGCAATCTACGGCTGCACTAACACCGGAAGACGCAGACGCCCGGTCATGGGAGGTCCTCCGGGAAGAGCAGGACCTGCCGGGAATTATCCTTCAAAAGGGTCAGTCCCCTGTTATGATATTTCTTCCATCGTGCGATTTTTCCCATATCCCGGGCGGTCTTGATCTTGTTGCATCGTATGCAGAGGACCTGAAGATTATCCCTGGCCCATTGATCCCCGCCCATGGCGATTGGTCTGATGTGATCCAGGATATAGTGATGGAATATATGCAGACACTCGGCGGCTTTGAATTCATGGATCTCCTGTTTGCAATGAGCGCACTTCCCTTCCTGTTCATCATGGACAAGTTGCCTCATTTCGGCAATTGTGGGCCTCTGTTTGCCCCAATACTCGGTACTGCAGGAGGGCCGGCAGCAGATGGCATTCATGTTCCAAAGATTGAAGTTTAATCTCTCACAGCCACAATTAGGACGGGCTTTCCTGGCGAGACGTTCCTTCTCTTCAGGAGTATTGGAATACCGGCGATATTCACGAAATACCATGTTTAAGAACTCACTTTCCGGACCCAATCGCATATCATGCTGCAGATCTTGGGTTCGATCCAGATAATGCCGGGGCAAGGGCGGGGTGAAAGTGTTCCTGCATAA
>JAPKXU010000068.1 GCA_026394655.1 Methanoregula sp.
GATGACGAACCCTGATATGGTGCCGGCGATGCGCAAGGTTGCCGCAATCGTGACCGATGAAGGCGGGATGACCTGCCACGCGGCGATCGTAAGCAGGGAACTGGGCACCCCTGCAATTGTCGGTACAAAGACGGCGACGCAGATCTTAAAAACCGGGCAACTCGTCACGGTAGACGGCGAGCGGGGGCTCATCTACGAAGGGATCTTCGAGAGTGCCGCCCCGGCAAAGGCAGCAACAATAGTGCAGGGTGCTGCACAGATCATCACGGCAACGAGTGTAAAAGTGAACGTCTCTATTCCCGAAGCAGCGACACGGGCAGCGGCAACGGGTGCCGACGGTGTTGGGCTGCTCCGTATCGAGCACCTCATCCTGGGCTTGAACAAGACACCCGGCTGGTTCATCTCAAACCACAAGGAGGAGGAGTTCGTGAAAGAACTCCATGACGGCATCAAGATCGTGCTCGATGCGTTCGCGGGTAAGAGTGTCTGGGTACGGACGCTCGATGCACCCACCGATGAGTTCCGTAATATGGCAGGCGGGGAGTCAGAACCGCACGAGCACAACCCGATGCTGGGCTGGAGAGGGATCCGGCGCGATCTCCAGAGCCCGGACCAGTTCAAACTTCAGGTAGAAGCGTTCCGTCGCCTCTGGAAGGAAGGCTACGAGAACCTCGGCGTCATGTTCCCGATTGTCTCCCACCCGGACCAGTTTACCGCTGCAAAAGAGATGATGCGGGGCTGGGGCGTTGACGTGGAGAACGTAACACTCGGTATCATGATCGAGATCCCGTCAAGTGCCATTATGGTCGAGGAGTTCATCCAGGCTGGCATCAACTTCGCCTCGTTCGGCACCAATGACCTCATCCAGTACACGCTCGCCATCGACCGGAACAACGAGAACGTGGCAGATATGTATGCGCCGCAACACCCGGCAGTGCTCTCCCTAATCCACAACGCGATCCAGACCTGCCGTGCGTATAACATCGAATGCTCCAGCATGGCTCGTCGAACATGGGATCACGAGCGTTTCGGCAAACATCGACGCGATTGCAAAGATCCGCGAGGCAGTTGCCCGCACGGAGAAGCGTATCATCCTCGAAGCTGCGAGAACCCGCGATGCTGAATAAGGGGTGTACTGAAGAAGACCTCTTCTCTTTTCTCTCCCGAAAAAAACAAGAGGATCTTGACCACGCATTCATTTTGAGCTCCATGTGCACGCCTCCCCACCCGGTGGCGGTGCGGGCACATAACCTGTTCATGGAGACGAACCTCGGGGATCCCGGGCTCTTCCCCGGCACGGCATCCCTCGAAAAACTGCTCATCGAACGGTTCGGCACCCTCTTTCACCACAAAGAGGCGGGGGGGTATGCTACCTCCGGAGGCACCGAATCGAACCTCCAGGCGCTCCGGCTCGCAAAAGTGCTAAAGCACGTCAAGAATCCGAACGCAGTCGTGCCGGAGTCCGCTCATTTCTCGTTTAAGAAAGCGTGCGACATCCTCTGTATTGAGCAGCGCTGCGTGCCCCTAGACAAGGACTGGAGGATGGACACAGCACTCGCCGCAGAACAGATCGATAAAAACACGATCTGCCTCGTCGGGGTAGCTGGCACAACTGAGTACGGCATGGTTGACCCCATCGCTGACCTCTCGCGGATCGCCTTGCAGCAGGATGTTTTTTTGCATGTCGATGCCGCGTTCGGGGGCATGGTGGTCCCGTTCCTCCCCAGAAAACTCCCCTTCGACTTCGCGCTTCCCGGTGTGACCACCATCGCCGTTGACCCGCACAAGATGGGCATGAGCACGATCCCCGCCGGCTGCCTTCTCACCCGTGAACCGGATATGCTCTCTGCCCTCAACATCGACACCCCGTACCTCTCGGTGAAGCAGGAGTTCACGCTCGCCGGCACCCGACCGGGCGCCCCGATAGCCGGAGCCCTTGCGGTGCTCGACTATCTTGGGGTCGAGGGAATGAAGGCAGTCGTTTCCGGCTGCATGAAAAACACGGAACGCCTAATTGCCGGCATGGAGACGTTTGGCATCCCACGGGCAGCCACTCCTGACGTCAACGTGGCGACCTTTAATTGCACAAAAGTTCCCGAACGCTGGAAGGTCTCGTGGACGCGGCAGTGCCACCTGCGGATCGTCTGCATGCCCCACGTGCACCGGGACCAGATCGAGGCGTTCTTACGGGATATCGGTGATCTGAATGCTTGACAGATTGGTAGAATCACTGGAAACCTGCCCCATGGTGAAGAGGGGCGAATACAATTACTTTATCCACCCGATCACGGATGGTGTGCCGGTTGTCGAACCCGCGTTGCTCCGCGACGTGTGCAGTGCGATGATCAAGGTGCTGGACTTAAACAACGTGGACAAGATCGTGGTCGTCGAAGCGATGGGCATCCACATCGGTGCCGTCCTCTCGGTAATGACTGATATCCCGATGACGGTGATGCGCAAGCGCGAATACAAGATGCCCGGTGAAGTTGCCGTCCACCAGACGACCGGCTACTCCAAGGGAGAACTCTACATCAACGGGATAAAAAAAGGCGAACGCGTCGTGATCATCGATGACGTCGTCAGTACCGGGGGCACGATGCGGGCGCTCTTACAGGCGCTCAAGATCGCAGGTGCTGACGTTGTGGACGTCTGTATCGCCATCCAGCGCGGGAACCCGGATATCGGGCGCCCGTACAAATCGCTTGTCAGGATCGAAGTCACCGAAAAGGTGCATGTGGTTGAACGATACATCTGATCTCGTTGCAGCGCTCAAACTGCGGGGAGCACAGAGAGTCGCCCTCCAGTTTCCCGAAGGATTAAAGAGGCAGGCTTCGGCATATGCTGCTGCGCTTAAAACCGCCGGGTTTGACGTGCTCATCTCTGGGGATCCCTGTTATGGTGCGTGTGACCTTGCTCTTGATACGCTGGCACTCGCTGACGTGCTCGTCCACTTCGGGCATGCGCCGGTGGACGAACGCCAGAATGTTATTTTCGAACCGTACAAGGTTGATTTCGCTCCGGCAGTGCTGGAGAACGCTCTTCCGTTCCTGCACGGTGAAACAGTCTGCCTTGTCACTACCATCCAGCATGTCCACCGCATTCCGGAGATGGAGGCAGTCCTTACCTCAAACGGGATCACGGTTTATGTTGCTCGCGGGAGCTCCCGCACGCCGTACCGGGGTCAGGTGCTGGGGTGCAGTTTTAATGCGGCGAAAGTGCCGGGCTCGGGCATGGTGCTCTTTGTCGGCACCGGGCTTTTTCACGCAATCGGGATCGCGATTGCCACCCGTTTACAGGTGATCGCACTCGATCCCCTCACCGGAACCGCACAGGAAGTGAGTGGGAATACGCTCCTGCGCCGACGGTTCGCAGTGATGGAAAAGGCACGGGAAGCACAGAATGTTGGCATCATCGTCTCCACAAAGAGCGGGCAGCAGCGCATGGCACTGGCACAACACCTGTGCTCGCTCTCACCTCATGCCACCATCATCACGATGCGGGAAGTAAGCCCGGATGAACTTTTAAATCTCGGGTTTGACTGTTACGTCAACACTGCCTGCCCCCGTCTCGCCTACGATGACCAGGTACGGTTTCCCGTCCCGGTCCTCTCGCCGCCAGAGTTCGAGATTATCTGCGGCGTGCGGACATGGGATGACTACGCCATCGACGAGATTCCATGAAATTAAAACATCTGGAAATGGCGTTGCAGCGCCTGAATGGGTTTGCAAAACCCCGCCCGTCACTCGAACAGTACCAGACACCGGCACCGCTTGCCGCCCGGCTCGTCTACCACGCGTTTATGCGGGGCGACATCGAGGGAAAGAGCGTCTGTGACCTGGGTTGCGGTACCGGCGTGCTCGCGATTGGGGCGTCGCTTCTCGGCGCCCGATCAGTACTTGGCGTTGAGATCGACCCCGGCGCGGTGGAAGTCGCACGGCTGAACACCGGGTTGCTCGGTGCCAGCGTAGAATATATCGTGGCGGATGTGCGGGAAGAGACATTTCCTGACCATCTCGGTCCCTGCGACACCGTTATCATGAACCCGCCTTTTGGGGCGCAGAAGGCACACGCCGATCGCCCGTTCATCGACTGTGCCCTTCGGGTTGCTCCTGTCACGTACGGTATTTTTAATGAGGGGTCTATGCAATTTATTAAAGCATATACACGGGGCAGGGCTGCAATCGATGAAAAGGTCGCAAGTGCCCTGCCCATCAAACGTACTTTCTCCTTCCACACACACGACGTTCAGGAGATTGAGGTCGAGATCCTACGACTGATAACGATGCAGTAGCCACTCCACGTGGCACGTACAGCACCATCCGGGGACTTTCCGTTGCGCACTTTGTCACCGACATCTACATGCCGGTACTGCCTGCTATCCTCCCGCTCCTTATCGCAAACAACGGCTTCTCCTACCTTGCTGCAGGGCTCCTCGTCACCGCATACAACGTGACGTCATCGTTCACCCAGCCGGTAATCGGCTGGCTCTCTGATTCAAAAGGGTTCACCGTCAACGTCAGTATCAGCCTGTTTATCAGTGCGATCTTTGTGGCACTCATGGGTATCACCCAGAACTACTCCCTAATCATGCTCTTTGCGATCTGTGCCGCACTCGGGCATGCCTGCTTCCACCCGGCGGCGCTGAGCATGGTGAGCCGGCTTTGCACGAGCGCGAACCGGGGCAGGATCACCTCGTATTTCGTTGTGGGCGGGAATTTCGGGTATGCAATCGGACCGGTCATCGCGGGGGTGCTCGTCTGGTGGCTGGGACTGCCCGGACTGCTGCTCCTCATCTTCCCGGCGATCATCATGGTATTCAGTTTGCGCCACCTGCTACCGGGGGGCATGACCAGCGCGTGCGAGGTGCATACCGCGCCGGTATTCGCCACGGGAGAAGTCCCTTCCAAAAAACCGTTTGTGATCCTGATGATCGCATCCATCCTCCGGGCGTGGGCTGTCTTTGCCGCGATGACCTTTCTCCCCATGTACCTCGTCATGCAGGGTTATACGCTCGTCACCGCGACGACAATTGTCACACTCATGCTCCTCTGCGGGGTTGGCGGGCAGGTTGTCGGGGGACAGATCTCTGACCGGATCGGCAGAAAGGAGTTCATGGTCTTTGCACTCATCTGCGCCATCCCGGCGTTCTACCTCTTCTTGGTGAGTTCCGGGCTTGTCGCGATCTGTACGATCCTGCTCTTCGGGTTCTTCCTCTGGTCGACATTTGCCGTTGCCGTAGCAATGTCGCACGAGCTCTTACCCCAGAACGTCGGGCTCGCTTCAGGCATCATGCTCGGGTTTGCCATCGGCTTTGGCGGGCTGGGCGTGGCAGTCAACGGGATCATTGCCGACCACTACTCGCTTGCTACGGCACTCGGCACCATCCCGATCCCCCTCGTCGGCGCAATCTTCCTCATGCTCTGCCTGCCGTACCCGTGGAAGCTGGTAAAACGCTGGTACCCGGGTACGTCGGGCGCGTGAACTGACAATATCCTTATATGGTCTCATTTGAAAATGGATCTGGTTGAGGCACTAACATGGATAAAACAGGAATTATTGCATTAATCGCAGGTATTGTACTATTAATCATTGGCGGATATGGGATATGGGTATTTTTACCTGATGTGATCGTTGCTGTCAAAGGGCTCATCGGGATTGTCGTGCTCCTTGCCGGGCTGATGCTCGTTATTTTCGGGATCCTGATTGTAAAAGAGTGAATGAAACATTCGGTCCGACGCACGGCGCCAGACCGGCAAATATCTCTTTTTATTCGCTTCTGCACTTCACGACGATGCACTGGGAGCCCGCCGTTTCAACTACCGGCTCGGGCTTGTCGATGAAGAACTCATCGAACGCTTTCTGCACGCCCGGTACCGTAATGTAATCGTGGGAGATGATGACACCCCCCGGGTTCATCCGGGGATAGAAGAACTCAAGGCACTTCTTTGTGCTCTCATACGTATCGACATCGAAATTGACAAGCGAGAAATGCCGGTCCTTCACCGGTCCTGATGTGGCAGGGAATATGCCTTTGTACAAAAAGACGTTTGTCTCCGTCGCGAGGTATGCCCGCACACGATCAATTGATGCAGTGAACTTCCCTTCGTAGAATGGCCAGACCATGTCAACCTCGTCCACCTTCGGCAATCCCTCGAACGTGTCGAACAGGTGGAGAGTTTTGTCACCTTTTGCCGAACAGATGATCTTTGCCGAACCGCCTTTATACACCCCGACTTCCGCGATATCCCCGGGCACCTTTTGTGTCCGTTTCACCGCCATGAAAATATGGTATGCCTCGATATCTTCTAGCAGCAGTTCGGTATCAGCCCGGATCTTCTTTAACGCAGATGCAAACTGTTTCCGGTCGGTACAGCCATAATGCGACAGTCTTCCCCGGTTTGCGATGTCGTTTCCGATGAACGGTTCAAAGACCGCCAGTTTTCTGAATTTTACGAGATATTTGCTGGGGGCGATTGAATCAAAGAGCCAGATAAAATCCTTTTTGGGGAAGAAACTCATGTCCTCAAGTATACGTTGTCCGGGAATTTATACCGGGTGGACAAACAGGGGCTGTACGTTCCCAATCCTAGGCGGCTCACAGGTATCAGAAAAGAGGGCGCATGTTATTGGCATAATGGATAATTCAGAAATGTCCCTGTACGTTCACTACCGGTGGTTCTGCATCTACGTCCAGTTCATCAAGAAACGGCATAAGCCATGATACGAAGGGGACCGGATCGCCGCCGGCTGCCGGTTGCATCTCCCCGATTGTCACAATCTCGATCATAAGCGGGAACTCACGGAGCGTCTGCACAAAGGATGGATCGTTTTCCTGCGTGAATGTAAGGAACCGGTCGACACATACATAGGGACGCTCGAACTCCGGGACTGCCTTGTATTGCTCCTGCACCTGCTCAATAGTATGAGTATGGACGAGGTCTTTTTCAAAAAAAAGAAAGATATCGATGCCATATGTGCGGCTCTTCTCGTCCAGTTCACGGACGTCAATGACCCTGCCCCGCATGATGCCGAGCGAGGCGCACTTTTCGGTTGTGGTTGTTCCGGGGAGATAACTCCACGCGGTTGTATTCTCCATAAAAAAGGGTGGGCTTTTAACGGTTGTATAGATATGGATACGCCCTTACCGGGCACGTCATCAATCACGTCACCAGAACCCGTGCCCGGAGATCGTCTCCTCCCGGCTCGTGGTGTTTTGTGTCACTGCTTCCTTCTCCATTTCCTTCTCCTTTGCAAGCTCAATAAGTACAAAGAAGCACACCGCTTCGAGCGGATCATCGAAGAGTGCCACGCTATCGTGCTCGTGCCAGCGCAGCATTGCTGCAAGATGATCCCCATTGGGTTGGCTCTCAGCCAGTAAAGCCCGCGAGCCCCTCGCCCAGCGATCGGCAATCTCCTTTAACGCAGTGTTTATCCCCGTATACCTGACCACGAATGCACCCCGTGCAGGTACAGGTGAATTACCGGGACACATAAGCGCTGGGCATGGGGGGTGTGAAAGTGAAGTGCCGTCGGGGGCGACCCGACGTCAGTGACGCGTGCGGGATGGAAATTTATATCAGTGACGTGCTGGTTGGGATACGCCCCTGAAAGGAGAACGCCCGGGGGTTTTCATAGGTTCGCTGATGATGAGTCCAGATCTGTCATTGGTTGTTCACCGGAGCGTATCCCTCCACCGCGTATAGCCCAAAACGGGAATTCACTATCTCAATCACTTTCAGTTCACGGGTGTTTTCGGTTGCAATCCCGTGAATGCTGATAATATCCAGCGGTCATTACCGCGACGATACAGAGCGCAACAATTCCCC
>JAPKXU010000262.1 GCA_026394655.1 Methanoregula sp.
CCCGCTCAAGCAGTATAAGATCACGGATGAAGACTGGAGAAACCGTGAAAAATGGGATCTCTATGAGAAGGCGACTGATGAAATGCTTGCACGGACACACACGAAAAGAGCCCCGTGGACAATAATTGAATCTGATGACAAATGGTATGCCCGTCTTAAAACACTCGAGACCGTTATTGCGTATTGTGAAAAACTTCTGTAATAAATCCGTTTACAGTTACAGCGGACAGGATAATGACAGTTTTTAGTCAAAGGATACTGGTTTGCAGTTCATCGCCGCCGGTTGATGCCCGCTGAACCGTGGTTTACCCGTTGTGGGAAAAACCCCGGCAAAGCCCGCAATCCAGAGCGATCCGGATTGCCGTATGATATTCCTGTGTAGTAATTGGGCGGAGCAGCGCAGGAAACCGTGTGGTGGCACATGCGGTATGCCATGCGGGATGGTACTGCGCCATGATATTCACGTACGAGTACGGGGAAATTTCCGCTGCAATCCATGGTAAGACGACATCGCTTCCTGCAAGGTTTTCCGGTAGCACAAGGTGACGGATTAAAAGTCCACGCACGGCAATGCCATTATCGATCACCAGATCACCAACCTGTCGGTGCATCTCAATTAACGCCGCCTTCATCGTATCTACATACCGGGGAGCATGCGACAGAGCGAGCGCAATTTCATCATTCCCGTATTTTGCATCCGGCATGTAGATATCCACAATTCCGTCAAGAAGCCGAATGGTAGATACTGATTCATAACCTCCGCAATTATAAACAAGCGGGATAGATAGTCCCTTTTCTGCTGCAATCCTGACACTTTTTATCAGCGGCGGCACGATATGCGTGGGGGTAACGATGTTGATGTTGTGGCATCCTTTCTGCTGTAGCCGGATCATCATTTCTGCCAGCGCTTCACAGGAGACTTCTTCCCCTGCGCCGCACTGGCTGATCTCGTAGTTCTGGCAGAATTCACACGCGAGATTGCAGTGCGTCACAAATATAGTGCCGGATCCATGATGCCCTACAAGGAGAGGTTCTTCACCGAAATGCTGCCCGGAACTTGAAATTGTTGCCCGGACGCCCGTCTGGCAAAAACCCAATTCATTTGCAATCCTGTTCACGTGGCATTCGCGGGGGCAGACCGTGCATTCGGTAAGGAGTTCACAAGCACATCTGATGCGGTTGTCTATCTCCCCGCTTGTACAAAGTGCGACATATCCCGGTATGTTTCCCATTGCTGTCGGTTCCAGTTACAAAAAGGTGGCAACGGATATGTAAATAGTTCTGTTAAAAAAACTGCTGGAACGCAGAACCTGTTCAGGTTCTTTTGGAAATCTCCCCGTTTTGCGCGGTAACATAGTGCACCGATGCAAGAGTATGTGCCAGCAGTTCATCGATACCCAGTTTTGTCTCGCATTCTTTGACCGCGTCAAGTCCCGCTGCAGTGGTTGGCATTCTTGGCACTGCACGGCAGGAAAGATCGCCGGGATGCATATCGAACGTCCCGATCTTCCGGGCAATCGTTATTGTCTCTTCTTTATCATAAGTGATAAGCGGGCGGAGGACCGGATCTTTCACTACCTCTGAGATGACCGCGAGGTTTGCAAGCGTCTGGGACGCAACCTGCCCGAGATTTTCCCCGGTGACAAGGGCAACCGCACCTTCATTCTCAAGCAGCCGGCTCCCGACAAGCATCATAAACCGTTTGCAGATAACGCACCGGTACCGGGGCGGGATACGGAGCCGGATCATCTGGTCATAGAGGGGTTCGCTGTTGGCAATGATCAGCGGTACCAGATTTCCCGGGCACCAGCTCGAGAGCCTGCGGTGGTTTTCGATCGCAGCCTCCCGCACATCATCTCCCGCCCACCGTCCCGCATCCAAGTGCAGGTGGGT
>JAPKXU010000231.1 GCA_026394655.1 Methanoregula sp.
CTGACGGATCAAGAATAATCCGTGAGACTGATTTCATGAAAAACAATGGTGGCTAAGGAATATTATACTTATGCTGGTAATGCCGGGAGGAACAGAAGAATTCTTACATTGATCCGGGATAAAATCTTAGAGCAGCGTCAACTTCCCGGCACCATTTCGCCCGATAATCCCCACAACCTCGCCCTGCTCCACATCAAATGACACATCCTTTGAGCGCCCAGAAATCTTCAGAAGGAGGAGCCCGGTTGAACGGCGCCTTCACGGAATTGACAATCGCATCGCGGAGCGTGAGGTACTTTTCCTGCGGTCCGCCAATCTTGTATTTCTTGCCGAGCCCCCGGACGCGGATTGCGATGTCATCGTACATCGATATCACCTACTTGGAAAAAATCCGATCTTATCGCATGTTTCTTCCATGAAATACCGCTTCCAATAAACCCGGCACAAACCGAAACTACACCATTCATATGTGAACCTTCTTCCGTAAAAATGCCATAAGTTCCTGTTTCAGATTTTCATCCCGGAGTGCAAAATCAATAATCGTTTCAATATACCCCAGTTTATCCCCGGTATCATAGCGCTTGCCTTCAAACTTGTATGCATACACCGGATGGTCTTTCAATAGATGATGAATCGCATCAGTCAGCTGGATCTCGTTTCCTACGCCGGGATCGGTACTCTTCAGGCAATCAAAAATCTCCGGTACGAAAATGTACCTGCCAACAGCACCCATATCCGATGGTGCTGTTTCCGGTGTAGGTTTTTCAACAATATCTTCAATCCTGAAGAGATCCGGTTCGATTGCATTTCCCTTAATGATACCGTAATTGCAGACCTTTTCACGCGGCACATGTTCAATCGAGATCACCGATGATGTAAACCGTGAATATACTGCCATTAACTGCGCTGTGCAGGGTTTTGCATTAGAGATAATATCATCTCCAAGCAGCACAGCGAACGGCTCATTGCCAATATGGTTTTCAGCTCTGAGGAGTGCATCGCCAAGACCATTAGGCTCCTTCTGGCGGACATAATGAATCGTGGGGAAATTTGATATCTCCCTGAGCCTTTTCAGGGTAGCATCCTTGTGCTGATCTTTTAACCACATCTCAAGTTCAGGTGCCGCATCAAAATAATCCTCAATCGCACGTTTTCCCCTGCCGGTAATAATAATAATATCATCAATGCCGGATGCAACCGCTTCTTCTACCACATAATGAATAACGGGCTTATCAATGATGGGGAGCATCTCTTTTGGCATCGATTTTGTTACCGGAAGGAACCGTGTGCCAAGTCCCGCAGCAGGAATAACCGCTTTGTGTATGCTCTGCTTTTTTATCATTTCCCATCACCAGCACCTGAGTTCGCAGCAGGGATAACTGCTTTAGTAAGGGTCATTTACTAAGAAACCCCTTCATAAATTGCGGCTTCTTTTCGGGCTTTACTGATCCTTCTCCCATCGATAACCGCTTCGTTATACAACGCCAACCCAATCCTTACTGATTTCATGCAGGCAGAAAAAACCCGCTCTGATACGTGCAGAATCTCAAATCCGATCATGATACCTGATCCAACAAACCTGACAATCGTTACGAATACACGGTATCCCGGTGTTCAAATGTATGAAAAATAAGACAATCTCCTGTATGTTCATACAGGATGCGAAACGGGGGCACACGCACACTCCGTAAGCCCGTGAGTTCATATCTCAGGGGCTTTCCTGCACGAGGATTGTCAATAATTTTTTCCACGATCTTCTTGACTTTTGTCTGCATGGCTTTATCCCGAATCTTTTTAATTCCCCGACGGAACTCGTGGGTATACGAGATGTGCATGTCATTCCCAGATGCTGTCGAGATCATCAGCACCGGATAGTTCGCATACCCTGCCGGCTTTTACATCTTTTTTCGAACGGGCAATCTGTTTCATCAGCTGTGGCGTATTGAGTATTTCGATGGTTTCGATTACTTCCTCAAGTTCGGTATTCAATCGTTTCAGTGTTAAAAACGCTTCAGGGCTTATCACAACAGGTGCCATTGATGTATCTTCCATTTGATATGCCGCTCTCATACACCTGCATTGATCGACATACGATTTATGTATGTTGATAAGCGGCAAAAAAGCAGACATATACGTCAGAATGACATTCATGCATTAAAGATGAAAATGAATGTACGCATTTTCATGCCAGATTATTTCATCGGATTCTTGTGCAGCATAAACCGCTCGTGCATGGTCAGGATTACTTAAGCGCACAAGACACCCATTGTTAAAAGCAGCATGCGGGTTCTCATGGATGACCTTCCAGTACCGGGCAATATCCCAATAAATCAAATGCGGATTGTCCTTTCACCTGTTGAGTTATCAGGAGTATCCACAATCAGGTTCACAATCCAGACCTCGACACCTTAACAGCGCCCGGTACAACATTCGTGACATTGAACGCCACTCCATGTGTCATCGGTTAAGAAAAAACTGGGTATCAATTCAGTGGATTTTGATGTGTGGAGCCGACATTTCGCTGTTGCAGCGAGTGAACTCCTCTGGGTTATCATTGTTGGATTGACACCTGATTGGAATGATGGGTTGGTGCGGATTGTCGCGATGCGACACGAATCAATCTGTGGACTCCCGTGTGAGCAAAAAAGAGGTGAAACGATGGAATTTGGGCTTAACCGATGACACATGAACGCCACTCTGATGAGATTACGGTTTTTAAGACACCGCTACCGAAATCTGAATCTTCGCATGACATCTTTCTTTGGGCATCGCTTTTGTGACTGGCAGGAACCGTGTACCAAGACCGGCTGCCGGGATGACTGCTTTTTTTATTTTCATTTACCAGCAGACTCCTTCATAAATTGCGGCTTCCTTCCGGGCTTTACTGATCCTTCTCCCATCGATAACCGTTGTACCATGATAATCGAGATTCGCGAATTCCTTCCATTCAGTAACGATCAGCACGGCATCAGCGCGAAGAACCTCGTTTGCGTTATTCGTATATGAAATATCAGGAAATAGTTTTTTAAAATTCTCAATTGCCACCGGATCATACGCAATGATCTGTGCCTTCTCCTTATGCAGCGCTTCAATAATCGGGATCGCCCTGCTCTCCCGCACATCATCGCTATCCGGTTTGAAGGCAAGCCCGAGAATACCGATCGTCTTTCCCGTGATATCCATATGTCGCTTCAAAAGCTCGATCATCTTTGCAGGCTGATCCTCATTCGTTTCAATCACTGCATTCAGGATCTGCGGTTCGATACCCAGCGTGCGTGCATGAGCGATTAAAGCCCGGACATCCTTCGGGAAGCACGAACCCCCGAAACCTATACCGGACCGGAAGAAGTGCGGGTTAATTCGGGAATCCAGCCCGACCCCCTCGAACACTTCATAGCTGTCGATCCCCATCTTTTTACAGAGGTTTCCGATCTCGTTTGCGAAACTGATCTTCGTTGCAAGAAATGCATTGCTCGTATATTTGATCATCTCAGATGTACGGATCGTTGTGGCATAGAGGGGAGCATTGAGCGGTTTGTACAACTCTTCAAGAACTGCGCGGGTTTTTACGTCGTGTGTCCCGATAACAACCCGATCGGTATGGAAAAAATCGGTAACTGCGGTTCCCTCTTTTAAAAATTCCGGATTTGATGCGACACCAAAATCCACAAACGCTTTTTTTCCGGATTCTTTCTCCAGTATGGGGATAACAAGTGTTTCAGATGTCCCGGGAAGCACGGTACTTTTTACGATGATCGTATGGTACCCATCATCAGAAGCCAGACTTTTCCCGATCGTATGGGAAACAGCCCGAACCTGATCCAGATCGATCGAGCCATCGTCATTCGATGGCGTTCCCACGCAGATAAACGTAAGGGCAGTTTTCCGGATCGCATCGGGTAAATCGACCGTTGTTGTGATTCTCGTTAAGTTTTTTTCCAGCAATTGATCTAACCCTGGTTCAT
>JAPKXU010000308.1 GCA_026394655.1 Methanoregula sp.
GAGGAGATGAACCTGTACCTGGATATCATGACCCATGATATCAACAACGTCATCTTCGGATCTGCTCTCTACGCGGAACTGCTGAGCGGAGAGCTCACCGGGCTGCACAAGGAGATGCTCCAGCGGATAATGACCAATTTCAGCCATACCACCGAGATTATAACCAATGTCTCGACCATCCGGAGGCTCCACGAGAACCGCGCAAAGCTGATCCCGATGGATCTTGATGCAGTCATACGCAACCAGATCGGTCACTTCACCGGTGTACGGTTCATCTATGCAGGGACGACCGAGAGGATCTATGCCGACGACTTGATCAGTCAGGTCTTCACAAACCTGATCGGAAACAGCCTGAAGTTCTCGGATACTGAAGCCGAGATTACCATCGACGTTGTGGAAAAAGGCGACTTTGCCGAGGTCTCGGTCTCAGACAACGGACCGGGTATTCCCGATGACTTCAAACCCCTTGTCTTCGACCGGTTCCGAAAAGGCACGAGTATTAAGAGCGGAAAAGGACTGGGTCTTTTCATCACCAAGTACCTCGTCGACGCATACGGGGGAGAGATCTGGGCAACGGACAGGGTCCCCGGTGATTTCCAGAAAGGGGCGTCCATCCATTTCACCTTAAAGAGAGCCGCAAGTCCCGCAGGAGCCACGACATGACCGCTATAATAACTGGGGCTTAAAGGATGATCTGGATGAATCCGGGGTATTTATGGAAGGGGTCACCGGAAACCGGGGATGCCTTATTGGGGAGTAGTGCCAATAACCGATTACTACCCGGAAGTGCATCATGATATCCGTACTCCTTGTTGACGATGAGCCGCCCGCGCTTGACAGCGGCAAACGCTATCTTGAGACAAAAGGTCACTACAAAGTGTCCACCACACTCTCCCCGCATACGGCTCTTGAGATGCTCAAAACCGGTCACTACGATATCATCATCTCGGACTATAACATGCCGGACATGGACGGCATCGGGTTTTTAAAACAGGTCCGGGCTGCGTACCCGACCCTGCCTTTTATCCTGTACACGAGCAAGAGCCGCGCCGACATAGGCGGTGAAGCGTTCGACAACGAGGCTGATTTTTACCTCCAGAGGACCGGGAACCCGATCCTTGTCATGGAAGAACTAACGCAGAAGATCCAGATCATCGTAGAGCGGCGGAAAATGCAGGAGGCTCTCAAGGCAAGCGAGGAGCAGTTCCGGCTCACCTTCGAACTGGCATCCATTGGAAAGTCTTTGACCGCAATTGACGGGAAACTCAAAAAAGTCAATCGAGCATTTTGCGAAATGCTCGGGTATACCGCACAGGAATTGCAGGTGAAGGGGTTTGTCGAGGTCACCCATCCGGATGATGTGGCAAAGAGCCAGGAAAGTGTCCGCATCCTCCTTACCGGTGAGCACCCGATGTACCGGTTTTTGAAGCGGTATATCCGCAAAGATGGCGCCATCGTATGGGCAGACGTCAGCACTATGCTGCTGCGGGATACAGCCGGTAAACCACTCACTTTTGTCACGCATATCATGGATATTACCGAACGCAAAAATGCAGAGGACACTCTCCGAAAGGTCAATGAGCAGCTGATAAAGAGCGGGGAGATGCTTAATGAAACCGGCAGGATGGCACTTGTCGGGGGATGGGAGATCGATGTCGCCACGTTACAACAGGTCTGGACTGATGAAGTGTACCGGATTCATGAGGTCGAGCCTGGAATTATGCCCACGGTGGAGGGGGGTATCGGGTTCTACGCGCCAGAAGCACGACCAGTCATGGCGGAGGCAGTCCGGCGTGCCATTGATGTGGGTGAACCTTTTGATCTGGAACTTGCGTTCATAACAGCAAAAGGAAACCGGCGGTGGGTTCGTGCCAAGGGTAAAGCCCTCCGTGAAGCGGGAAAGACAGTAAAAGTCCAGGGGACATTCCAGGACATCACTGACCGGAAGCGGGCGGAGCAGGAAATCGCGAGGATCGCCCACGAATGGGAGGTCACGTTCAACGCCACATCGGATGGCATCTGCTTAATCGATGCCAACCAGAATATCCAACGCTGTAACAACCGGATGGGCGAGATGCTGGGCGGGATGAGACATGAGGATCTGGCAGGGAAACCCTGCTGGGCGATCATCCATAAAACCACGGGACCAATTCCGGCATGTCCCTTTGTTTTGGCAAAAACGACCCTCAAACGCACACAGGTAGAAATCCTTGCCGGTGGCTTATGGTTCGAAGTCACCGCAGATCCGGTCATCGATAGTTCCGGCACGTTTGCCGGTGCAGTCCACATCATGCGGGACATTACCGAGCGTAAACATGCGGAAGAGGAGCGGGCACGTCTTGCTGCCATTGTGGAGCAATCGGACGAAGCGATTATAGGTAAAACGCTTGAAGGGATTATCACCAACTGGAACATCGGTGCCGAACGGATGTACGGGTATTCTGCTCAAGAGATGTTCGGCAAGACTGTGTCGCTCCTCGTGCCTCTGGATCACCCGGATGACACCATGACAATTCTCGAACGGGTTAAAAACGGCGAACCGGTCATCAGTTACGAAACCCTGCGCAGAAAGAAAGATGGCGGGCTGATCAACGTTACACTGACTGCATCGCCGGTCAGAGATACGCAGAACCGTTTGATTGGTATTTCGGTTATTGGCCATGATATCACGGAGCGTAAACGGGCAGAGGAAGATCTGAGGGACTCAAAAGCCCTCATCGATGCAGTCGTGGAAAATGTCCCGCTCATGATTTTCCTCAAAGAGGCGACAGATCTGCGGCACCGAAATCGACTTCCTCGAGCGCCACCAGGTTCTTCCACTCCGTGCGGACCAGCAGCGGCGGGCCCTCGAACTGCTCGACATGCAGCGCCACGCCCTGC
>JAPKXU010000044.1 GCA_026394655.1 Methanoregula sp.
GAGAGATCGCCAGATCTGATGGATATCCTCCGTGAAAACGCATCATCAAGCCAGCCATCCGGAAACAGATCGAATGCATTGTCCGTCACCCAGTGAAGCTCGATGGGCAACCCTTTGCCCGGCGGGGAAAAAGTCTCGTGATGATGCTCGTACTGAGATATATGGAATATCTTCGCGGGACATACGTATCCAAGTTTTTCCAGTACTTCCTCAGACGCAGGGATGTTGTGTGGCTGGACAAGCAGGTCGATATCACTGGATTGCCGGAGGGCCGGATCGGGATACACCGTGCGTGCCAGCGCATGGCCTTTTAGGAGAATAACTGGGATCCCGGCACCCTTCAGGGCATCGGTGACAGCTTGGATCTGCCTCCCTGCAAGCAGGTTCCGGGCAACAGCGTAAAGAAATACCCGGTTCAGGTAATCCATTATTTTCTGTGGCGGCTGGCATTCTTCCGGCCAGTTACGCAGATGGGAGGTAATGAGGGGAAAGATCATGTATGGACGCAGCAGGGTGAGTAAGTTCTGCCAGTCATCCGGTGATAGATCCGGAGGTGAACATGGCGTATTGCGGATCGCAGCGATCAGGTAGCAAAGAAGATCATCGGAAAGGGAAAGCAGGGCATTTGGTGGATCACCGGAAAGGGGGAGATGTTCGTGGAATTCTCTCAGACGCTCTGGCAGGGATCGCGGAGCTGCGGGGTTTTCTGGTTTGGACAGGGTAGTCATCGTGCAGTCTTCCCGGAGAACAGAATACGTGTGGGGGTAGCGAGGGATGGTGCTAGGATCCGAACCTACCGGGTATTCCTGATTGAGTGTTAGATGAATGGAGATTAAAATACACGGGGCTCTCTCCGGATTTTTCGGCACACGACTCCGGATAAAAAAGCTCATTCGTTGATGGAGTCAAACCACTTCCACAACGGCACGAATATATCACTCATCGGTCATCTGCATGAGATCGCGCTGCTGGACGAGCAGGATGTCCCGAACTGTCAAAATCCAATCCCCAAAGATAATATAATGGTTGAAAACGGGGAAAATTATCCATCTTATTGAACGAAATTCGATAAAATTTCAGTAGTTGTAGGGGCACTCTGCTGACAGAGGGAGATCCGCATGTATTGATCCGGCAGCCTGGAACACTCCGCCCGCATGGGTGCTCATCGCCAACTCGCTCTTGTGTGACAGGTAAAAAAGAGAACTACGTGTTGTCACGGCTGGTCTTGAACACACCCATAAACAAACACTCATCCGCATCGATCGTCTCGACGCCCGACTGCAACCCAATGGGGAGATCAAGCCCCCGAATGATTGCCGCAGGCATACACTCATCCGCTTCGCCCATAACAAGTTCCGCAGCGGACGCGATGTTGTCTGCTATCGCCCGTTTCGTTACCTCCAGTTTCCTGCCAAAGAGATCGCTCCTTCCACGGTCATCGATGACCGATGGGATGCCGGCGCACCCGATCGCCACTCCGCTACACCCGAGACGCATCGCGTGCGTCCGGCTGTCCGCGATGATGACGCCAACCTTCACCTTGCACTGACTCCTGATCTCAGCTTGGATACTTCTCGCACTGGCATCAGGATCTTTGGGAAGTGGCGTGACGCAACCAATCGGCGCGTTCGACGCATCGACACCGGCATTGGGGAGGAGTGTCCCGGCTTTCATGCACAACAGAAACCCCGTGATCCCCCCAACCACCGAGTCGCTCTCAGCGAGTACGATCTCAACGGTGCGGGAATCCATGTGATACTTTTTTCCCAGTGCCTCTGCCCGCGCCGATGGGATGACAGAATCGAGCGCAATCACGTTCCCCTCTGCCGTTGCGACAGCGGTCTCAGCAAGGATGATGATATCGCCATCCATAAAACCCCCGCAGGTCTCGTGTGCTGCCGCGATCACGCGGTCCACAATGGAGTCTTTTGACCGAATGATGCCCGTCGATAAACCGATGACCGAAAAGGAACTGTTCATCGCCCCTTCACCATACGCTCGTACACCCGGATCGCATCGTGAGTTTCCCGGACATCGTGGGTACGGACAATCGCGGCGCCCTTTTGCAGGAGTAGCATTGTAACTGCCAGGCTGGCAGCGAGACGATCTGCCGGATCCCGCCGGATCAGTTCCCCGATGAAAGTCTTACGCGATATAGCAGCGAGCAGCGGGCGGTCGAATTTTAAAAAGTCGTCAAACTGCTGGCAGAGCTGCCAGTTGTCATCCACAGATCTCGACGGTGTCCAGAGCCCGACACCCGGATCAAGAACATAATCACGGATTCCAAAACGCTCACACCGTGCAACTACCCCTGCCAGCGCATCGAGGGTTGCATCCATCCCCACAGCATCGCCCGGCTGTTCGTATGACGCCATCACGATAGCGGGAAGCCCGGAGTCTGCCACCTTCTGTGCGTACACCGGGGAGGAGAGACCGGTGATATCATTCACCGCATGGATCTCATGCTTCAGGCAGACATCGAGCACACCCGGGTGCATCGTATCCACAGACACTGTGATCCCGCTCCCGTCCAGCTCGGAAAGTGCCGCATCGATCCGCTGGGCTTCCGTTTTGCCGCTGATCGCCTGAGTATTCGGCGCGGTGCTCCGGGCACCGATATCAATGATGTCAGCGCCCTGCTCCACCATTGTCACTGCGGTCTCGTGAACGAGGTCAATAGGAAAAAAAGAGTTCTGGTAGAACGACTCCGGGCTACAGTTGATCACGCCCATCAGGCGCACCGGAGCATCTCCCCCGATAGAGAGTTTGTTGATCACACAGGTTTGCATAACTGCAACTTCGCCGCCTTCAATGTGTTCTCCATCAGCGTTGCGATCGTCATCGGACCTACGCCACCCGGCACCGGTGTGATGGCAGACGCGCACTCTTTTACTGTGGCAAATGCCACGTCACCGACCAGTTTTCCGTTCAGCTGGTTGATACCGACATCGATCACGACCGCGCCGGGTTTCACCATGTCAGCCCGCACAAAATGCGCTTTACCGATGGCAGAGATAAGGATGTTCGCATTTCGTGTCTCGTCCGGGAGGTTACGAGTCTTGCTGTGGCAAATTGTCACCGTCGCATCGGCATTGGTCAGGAGCGCTGCCATTGGACGCCCGACATCGATGCTCCTGCCAAGAACGACTGCACGGGCACCCGGGATGGCAATATTGTACTCTTCAAAGAGGGTCATAATTCCTTGCGGTGTACAGGGCGCGAACCGGGGTTTGCCCGAAAAGAGGAGCCCAAGGTTCTCCGGGTGAAACCCGTCCACATCCTTGTCGGTGCGCACCGATGCAATAACCTGTTCGGTATCGATCTGCTTCGGGAGCGGGAGCTGGACGAGAATACCGTTCGTAGCGGGATCCCTGTTGAGTCGGGAGATTGCTTCCAGCACAGTTCTTGTCGTTACGTCTGCGGGCAATTCGATCCCGACAGAACCAATCCCAACGCTCTCGCAGGCACGGTGCTTCATCCGCACGTACATCTGCGATGCGGGATCGCATCCCACGATCACGGTAGCGAGACGCGGGCGGAGCCCGGAGTCGTGGATCACCTCCTTTACGAGTTTCTGCCGCGCTTCTGCAACCTTCTTTCCGTCAAGGATGATGCCCATACAGTATCCGTTTATCGCATTACGACGGATAGATCGGGAATTTTCCCGACATTTCCGTGACTTCCTTTTTCACGCGGGCGATGGTGGCATCGCTGTGGATGTCTTTTATCACTATTGCGATCCAGTTGCCCACACGCCGCATCTCTGCCTCTTTCATGCCCCGTGAAGTGACGGCGGGTGTGCCGACCCGGAGTCCACTTGTCACAAATGGGCTCTTCGTCTCGTTCGGGATCGTGTTCTTGTTGACGGTGATCCCTGCCTTGCCGAGCGCTACCTCGGCTTCGAGCCCGGTGAGGTGCTGGTCAGTAAGATCGACAAGCATCAGGTGGTTGTCGGTGCCGCCCGAAACGAGCCGGAGCCCATTATTCATGAGTGTCTCGGCAAGGATTTTTGCATTCTTCACGATCTGCCGGTTGTACTCTTTGAACGAGGGCTTTAACGCCTCTTCAAAACAGACGGCTTTTGCCGTGATCGTGTGCATGAGCGGACCGCCCTGCATGCCGGGAAAAACTGCCTTGTCGATTGCCTGTGCATACTCGCTGTTGCACATAATCGCCCCGCCCCGAGGTCCCCGGAGCGTTTTGTGGGTAGTTGTAGTAGTAAAATTCACCACGCCAACCGAGTTCGGGTGGATGCCGGTAGCACAGAGCCCGGCGATATGGGCGATATCTGCCATACAATACGCCCCCACGCCATCAGCAATCTCCTGAAATGCTTTAAAATCGATCGTCCGGGGATACGCGGATGCACCACAGACAATGATCTGCGGTTTTTCCTGTTTTGCCATCTGCTCGACTACACCGTAGTCCAGCATTTCGGTCTTCGGGTCAACCCCGTACTGGGCGACCTGGTAAAATTTTCCGGTGAAACTGACCGGTGAACCGTGGGACAGGTGCCCCCCTTGGTTGAGCTTCATGGAGAGGATCTTCTCGCCCAGCTTCATGAACGCAAAATAGACCGCCATGTTCGCTTGGGTACCGGAGTGGGGCTGGACATTCGCGTGCTCGGCTCCAAACAATTTTTTGAGCCGGTCACGGGCAAGGTTTTCTGCTTGATCGTGGAACTCGCAACCGCCATAATACCGTTTTCCCGGGTAACCTTCGGCGTATTTGTTGGTCATGATCGACCCCATCGCCTCAAGCACCGCATGGGAGACAACGTTCTCGGATGCAATAAGTTCGAGACCGTTCGTCTGGCGGAGCCGTTCCTTCTCAATGATTTCTGCTATCTCTGGATCCATTTGGGAAAGATACGACATATGCAGAAACTTTCGTTTCAATCAGGTAATACCTTTTCTTACTTTCCGGCGATCTCTTTTCAGTCGGAGCGCATTATAGTGTCGGGCATCTTATTTTTGGAGAGCGAGCGCATGAACAGCATTTCACGTGGTTTGGCTGGAATAAACAGAGATGGCAAAGTTTTGGGAACAAATATTGTGAACTAAAGAGCACAAACCTTTTTTCCTAATCAGGCGATCACTACTATTATTAATAGGGAGTGCGCCGCACCAGTACTATAGAGGGTACGATACGGGGCAACCACCGAAAATCAGGTACCTGCATTAAAAACAATATACAGGAGAGTCAGATTACGATGATGGAAAGTTCAGGCAGTGGTTCTGCAAGCGAGGACCGTATCGCAGCGCTGGAGACGAAGGTACGAGACATGGAAGCGCTCGTCAAAGGACTCACTCAGGAGCTTCTGGATCTCAAGTCCATTGCAATGAAGATGTCCAAGCAGACCGAAGAGCGAAGCCGGCAGGAGCTCAAGAAGTTGCAGCCCCTTGTGCAGGGTACACAACCGCAGGGAGCTGCCACTGCTACCGGTTCCGGGAGTACGGTTGTCATGCGATCAAAATCTGCACGCCAGAGTGATGACACACCAGAAAAACCTGAAGAACCGGCGATGGATATGATCATGCAGTCCGATGGAACGATGAAACTTGAACCCCGGCGGGGAGACAAGGACTACATCATTGCACGGGCAGGTTACGGGCGCGACAAGAAAGGATCGGGAGCTAAAGTCAAGCAGAGTGATCTGATCTATGCTGTAGAAGAAGACAAGAAAGATTCTGCAAAGAAGTAAGGTGTAAGGAGCCGGATCTTTGCACATCACTGGGCTTGAGATTGATAATTTCAAGTCTTTTTCCAAAAAGACAAAAATTCCGTTTTTGGAAGGGTTCACTGTCATCTCCGGACCCAACGGGTCTGGAAAATCCAACATCATCGATTCCATCCTTTTTGTTCTGGCACTATCGAGCTCCCGCAATCTCCGGGCTGAGAAACTCACCGACCTGATCAACAACAATTCCGGGAGAAATACCGCCGAAGTGGCACTTGAATTTTCTGACGGGACCAAGATCCGGCGACGCATAAAGCGGACGGCGAACGGGTACTACAGTTACAATTACTTAAACGAACGGCTTTGCAAGCAGAGTGACATTGTCGATCATCTCTCCAAGTATGGGATCATCCCCCACGGGTACAACGTCGTCATGCAAGGGGATGTCACCCGTATCATGGAGATGAGCGATTTCGAGCGCCGCAAGATCATCGATGAGATCGCCGGGGTATCTGAGTTCGATTCTAAAAAGCAACAGGCGCTCGCTGAGCTCGATATCGTCCGGGAACGGATTGAACGCGAGGAGTTGCTGCTCCTTGAGTTGTCAAAACGGGCGAACGAGCTCAAGAAAGAACGGGCTCATGCCCTCGAGTACCAGAAATGGCAGAAGGAACTCGCCTTTTACCAGGGATGCCGGGCGGCAGCCCAGTTGCATGACCGTGAAAAAGAACTTGCGACACTCCTTAGTTCGGCTGAAGAGCTCAGGATCCAGATTTCCCGTATTGGTGCTGACCGGAGCCTCGAAGAGAATGAGCTCGCGTATCTTGTGGCTGACCAGAGAGACATCGATGATGAAATCAACAAAAAGAGCGGTTCTGACTACCTCAAATTAATCGCTCATTTAGAAGAGGCAAAAGCTGGGATCCGTCTCGCGGAACAGACCATAGTACGGTTGAAGAAAGACAAGGAAGGCAATCTTGAGACAATCAACCGCATCTACCTTGACGCGAAGCGTGCCGAGACGAGGGTGCAGGAACTGACCGACCAGATCCGCACGTTCACGATTGACCGGACGAATATCGCGATGGAAGTAGCCACCGCAAAGGCGCAGCTTGAGAAACTTGAAGCTGAGATCCGGGCACATTCTGCAGGTACCGAGAGTGCCCGTGACACGCTCTTCGCGCTATTAAGGGAGACCGAAGAGAAGAAAGGGCTACGGTCTGAGATTCTTGGGCGGCAGGATCTGCTGATTGAGAAGAGCCGGATGCGGACCACCGAACTTGAACGGCTCAAAGGGCTTCTCGCACAGCTTGATGGGGAATATACCGCAAAGCAAGTGCAGATGTCCGGTAGTGAAACGAATGTTGCAGGGCTCCTCAATCAGAAAAAGGATCTTGACCGTACACTCTCGGAACTGGAGGGGACGCTTTTTGCCCAGCGCTTCTCTCTTGACCGTATCCGCACCGAGATGCGGGATACCGAGCAGGATGCGATCCGGTTAGAAGCCGCCCAGCAGGCGCGGGGCGAGTCCGGTGGCAAAGCGATCGAAGCAGTGATGGCGATGGATGGGATCCACGGTACGATCGCGGAACTGGGCAAAGCACCTAAAGAGTATGCGACTGCGCTGAATGTGGCAGCAGGTAGCAAGCTCCATTTCGTTTGCTGCGATGATGATCAGATCGCCGCAGATGCGATCCGGTACTTAAAGGAAGAACGGCTTGGACGCGTAACGTTCCTCCCGTTAAACAAGCTCCGTCCACCAATACTGCCCCCGGTAAAAGAGCCCGGGATCATCGATTACGCGGTGAACCTCCTTGAATATGATCCTAAATACGACCGGGCGTTTGCCGTTGCACTGGGGACTACTGTTGTCGTAGATACCCTCGAACGGGCACGACGCTTGATCGGCAAATACCGGATGGTAACGTTTGACGGGGAACTCCTCGAGAAGAGTGGCGCGATGACAGGGGGTTCGGCAAAGAAAGCAATCCGTGGTTTCGGTGCTGCGGTGGATGATGAGGTTGTGCGCATACAGGCACATCTGTCAGAACTTTCCGGGGAAGCGGCAACGCTCGATGCTGGAATCAAGCGACTGACTGAAGAGGTCGATGCCAAACGAGCCACACGAAATGAGATTGACCAGGAAGTTGCCCGGCTGGGAATGTTCAGCGAAGAATTTACCCGCCGGTTTGAAGCGATCACAATCGAGAAGCAGACGATCGAGGCAGCCGTTGTCCGCCAGCAGGAGGAGACCGGGAAAGGTGCGGCGGAACTCGCCGCTCTTGAAGGCGAGCTGGATACAATCACTGACGCCATCAATGCGATTAATATCCGGATCGAGAAAATTAAAAAGAGCCTCGACGCAACCAACATTCCCGAACTCACAGTGCAGATGGAAAAGAAACGAAAGGAGATCGAGGAGTCGGAACGCCACCTGCGTAACAAGGAAGCGGACATCAATGACGCCTCACGTGAACGGCAGCACTTTGTCGCCCGTATCGCTGATTTTGCCGAGGAGAAAAAACTGCAGGAAGAGCGGAACATTCAGGTTGACCGTGACGTTGCAGGAGCGAACGAGCAGATTGCCGCGTATAAGGTACAGATTGCCGATCTTGAGGTGAAGCAGAAAGAGTTTTCGGGTGAACTGGACGAACTGCGCACGAAACGAGGGGAGGTGGCAGGGCATATCCATGACTCGGAGTCACGGATTTTAAAGTTTGATTCTGATAAAGAACGTGTCACTATCCAGATGGGTGCGATTGAGGAGCGTGCCCGGACGATTAATTCTGAAGTTCTGCAGCTCCGGGAGCAGGTAGGTGAGAACAAGACGGATCTTTCGCTCACCGAGATTGAGGGAAAGATCGTCGAGGCAGACGGACAAATCCGGAAGTGCGGGGCGGTGAATATGCTTGCCATCGACGAATTCGAGAAGGTACAGCGGCAGGTAGATGAGCGGACAGGAAGAAAAGAGACGCTCTCGAAGGAGCGTGCAAACCTGATCGAGCGGATAGAGAAGTACGAGCAGATGAAGCATGAAGCGTTTATGACCTCGTATAAGGCAATCGATGCCAACTTCCGTGAGATCTTTGCCCGGCTGACGAGTGGGAGCGGGCACTTAATCCTCGAAAATGAGGAGGATCCGTTCGCCGGCGGGCTGACATTTGCCGTCCAGCCACGGGACAAAAAAGTACACCTGCTCTCATCGCTCTCCGGTGGTGAAAAATCGCTCACAACGCTCGCGTTCATCTTCTCGATCCAGCATTTCATTCCTGCCCCGTTTTACGCATTTGACGAGGTGGATATGTCCCTTGACGGTTCGAACGTGGAACGTATTGCCGCGATGATCAAGGAGCTTGCTCCTACATCCCAGTTCGTCATCGTGTCGCTCCGAAAACCGATGATCGATGAGGCACAGCGGATCATGGGTGTGACGCTCAGGCAGGATAAGACTACCCTCGTCACCGGTGTGAAAGTCCATGAGTGAGGCACCTCTGCCTAAAACGGCAAATCCCCCCTCCCATCCCGGCACTAAACACAGCCCGGAAAATAACCAGGAAAAGAACGGAACACTTCACAGGCATGGGAATGCCGGTGATGCCGGGGATACCAGCAATGCAGGACTGGAACCCGGTAGTACGAAACCGGCTGATGCAGCGCTACCAGAAGAACTGGGGGATTCTGCCGCGCGGACGGATGTTGTTGAGGATCCGGTTGAGATCCTTGTTGGTCTTGCAGAACGCGGCGAGATCGACCCATGGAACATCAACATTATTGAAGTGACCGACCGGTTCCTGCTGGAACTCGAACGCTGCCGGCAACTCAATCTCCAGGTTTCCGGGCGGACGCTCTTTTTTGCAGCTACACTCCTTCGCATGAAATCCGGACACCTAGATCTGCTTTCAGCCAGTGAAGAGGAGAACGATGACGATGGAGGAGCGGGAGAGGATTACGATCTCGCGCTCGACAATGAGCCTGACTATGACGGCAGGCTGGTGGGGCCCATCGAACGGCTTGAACGGGAGATCCAGCGCCGTCTCGACAGGAAGAATATGCGAAAGAGCCCGGTCACGTTGTTTGAGTTGATTATCGAGCTTAAAAATATCGAGAAAGAGGAGCGCAGGCGAAGACGGCTCGCGCCAGCCGAAGAGTCCCTCATGGACGCTGACGATGTCGTGGGTATCGCGCACGATGAAGGATACCAGTACTCAGCGGGTATGATCCTCGAAGAGTGCCTAGGTGGCGCCGCGCAGGGAACTGAGATGACGCTTGCGGATATCTGCCATGAACTGGGCTGGACAATGCCCGAGGTGTATATTCCACTCCTCTTCCTCGCGCTTGACGGGCGGTGCATCCTGCGGCAGGAAGAGTTCTTTGGCGACGTGTATGTGCAGATCTGTCGCGCGGATGAATAAACTCCTAGATGCATTCTGTACGGGTGTACATGCGCGGCAGGCAAGTGCACCAGAATGAAACCATCTCATGCATTTCGTACGGATTGCAATTTACGTTTTTTATCGGGTGAATAATCTTTGCAGCGTATCATTTTCGTGAGCTTGCCCTGCATTCAGTGTGCAGTTGAGCAGACCCGGCGCGCCAGAATAAATTTTCCGGGAATATAATGGAATACTGGAACGAAAAATCAGATCCGGAGCCATCACCAATTTATCTTTTTTAACTATATTTTTGCGGGGATTAATTCGACTGCAGGTTTGGGGTTGCAGTCGTGGATAACGTTTAAGTGCTTACGTGTGGTATAATGTGATCCACATATTCTGATGACGAACCGACGAAACCGCCAATTGGATGGGTATCTGTTCTGAAGTAAAAAACTCTGTGCTTGTAACAAGGTATAAATAACCTTGAATGTAACATTATGAGCCTGTGTTTTGTCCAACAAACACGACGAACAAGGTACGAATATCCTTGAAATTAAAATATGAGCACGTGTTCAATAAAACGAATGTTGCTCACAAGGTATAAATATCCTTGAAACTAACATTATGAGCCCGTGTTTAAATCAAAATAACACGACGAACAATCATACAAATCTTCTTTGATGGAGATCCAACGATACCCGGCTTGACCGGAGTTGGTTCTGACGTTGATACTGGCAATGCGGAAATTTGTTTAGTAACCGCTAATTCCTCGAAAAAGTTCAGATAACGTGTGCGTACAATGTACAAATTAAATTCTGGTTGATCCTGCCAGAGGCCACTGCTATCGGAGTTCGATTAAGCCATGCGAGTCGAGAGGTGTAAGACCTCGGCATACTGCTCAGTAACACGTGGACAACCTACCCTAAGGAAGGGGATAACCCCGGGAAACTGGGGATAATACCCTATAGACTATGAATGCTGGAATGCTTTGTAGTTGAAATGGTCCGCCGCCTTAGGATGGGTCTGCGGCCGATTAGGTTGTTGTTGGGGTAACGGCCCAACAAGCCTGTAATCGGTACGGGTTGTGGGAGCAAGAGCCCGGAGATGGATTCTGAGACACGAATCCAGGCCCTACGGGGCGC
>JAPKXU010000028.1 GCA_026394655.1 Methanoregula sp.
GGTACCGCACTTTTTGGCATGGCACCGGTCTTTATGGACAATAGCGATTCTCATGGGGATCAGGAAAGAAAAATATTAAAGATGTGGTGAACTCAACAGGATTGTCCAGGACATGAACCAGAAAGCGAATGTCAGAAACCCTTGGTAGAACCAGTCTTTTACACCCAGTTTTGTGTTGGTCATCTTCAGAAGGATGAAGATGTGCCGCTGGATGACAATACCGGCAAGCATCAGCATGAAGGCAAGGAGCCCGATGTCTTTTGCAGCGAACCCGCTCATATAGAACGATGCCACACCGATGATGATACCGATAAAACAGGCGATGGCTGTCCTTTTTATCCGATCGATATGCTCAGCCTGCTTCTCCAGCTTGGTTTTAGCCTTTCTTGAGAGCGTTACCGGCTGTTCTGCCTGAACTTCTTCACCCATCCCGTTACACCAGTAGTCTTATTTTTTGGTGCGCAAGCCATATGTAATTTGGTATAGCTATCAGTCAGTACAATAATTACTGCACGATATCCACGCAAATCGCAATTCTGGCTGTGCTTTGCTGTTTAAACTGCGTTATCTCCGGTAAGAGGTCTTGAAAATATTCCCGTCTTCCCGTTGCATCCCCCTCAAATGTTTCCGGGATGTGAACCGTTTTCTTTCGTCAAAAAAAAAAATTCCCGGTTTCATTTGGTGGTTTGCGGGGTTGCTACCATCACGTCACCGTTGTAGGGTGTGAATCCCCAAAAAGGTGTATCGGAGAAATAGATTGTATTCTTAGCTGGTGAATACAGCATTATCTGGGGTGGCATTACCGTTTTTTCTGGTCCATTACTTGTCCGCGTCTGGTTCAGCACGTATGAATTGTTGCCCTCTTTACTCCACGTGCCATAATAGGTAATTGTGTCTAACTGGAGTGCCGACATACTGCTTATGTATGTTCCATCCGCGTTAAACCGGAACCTGTTGTCAGCGCCACTCGAATCGGTCTGTCTCCATGTACCAACGATTGGATCTTGTGCCCGGACCTGCTGGGTGGGTGCCGGTGCTGCCGCACGTGTTGATCCCGGTATCGTGCATCCGCATACAATTACCACCGCCACAAGGAGAACGATGCAGAAGAACAATACCCTTTTTTGCATGATGTAACCTACTATCGCTTTAAATAATAAACATTTTCAATGCCTCTGTTTTTGAGCGCTTGTATCAGGATATTGGTAACACCATTTTACGAGCACGTGAGCACGAGATCCGTAGTGCCGACAAACGGAGGAGAGCGGGCTCATTATTGGGTTATATGGACAGAGAGCGGGCTCATTATTGGGTTATATGGACAACCCTGATTTTTGGCAAACCCTCTGGTTATTCGCTGTCATAAGTGGGTATTGCATGTATTGACCGGATTACAAGGATGACGGTTGATGCCCTCATACTCCCCAATATGTTGAGCGCTGCCGCCCCGAGGGGGACATCCCCTACGGCAGTTCAGGAATTGGTAATCACTTTAACCTGACGTGTCCGGCACAATCCCGACAAGGCGATCGGGCGATCCCATACGGTGTACGGATACTCACTCCTGGAACCCCGGTGAAACAGCGAAGAGCTGTTTTTCCCGTTGTCTCATCATTTCTTCACCCGTCGCCCGTATTATTGGAAGTGTTTCGTAATGTCTCTCCAGCACCCCTGTAAGAGTATATAACCGTAAATGACGTTCTTTGAAGTGGAAAAGGGGATGAAATATTCACAAATGCTTCTCCGGTAATAGTATCCGGAGAAAATTATGAAGAAGAGGAAACGTCATGAAACACTGGCGCATTGTGGGGATTCTCGTCGTCATGATGATAGGAATTGCATTATTAAGTGGCTGCGTAAACCAACCGACTGATCAACCCAATGTGCAGAACACAACCCCCACAGTTGTTGCACCGGTTGTAACAATCCCGATGGCAATATCGAACGCAACACAGACTTATAAAACTGCAAATGTGTCGATCGTCCTTAACACCAAGCCAAGAACGCCGGCATTTGGATTTAAAATGGATTACCCGTCGAACTGGTCATTCGTAAAAGAGGATCCGTATGACTGGAGTGCAGAGTACAATTTTACCAGTCCCGATGGCGAATCGCAGGTATATGTGAATATCGCGAATGACGCCGTGTCATCAGCCCACTTGGATCCTCTGGACATATGGGCAACCGAAACGATAAATGGTCTCACACAACCGTATTGTCATGATGGTGCCGGCAACCGGAGAGCGTGCTCACCCACAGAACCAGGGAACGCATATCACCGGTTGGTCTTAATAAACAACAGTCATGTTACTATACCGGGAAGCTTTGATGCCCGCAAACTGGCATTCACTTCAAATGACGATATGACCTATGGTTCAAAGACCGTGTATTTAATGCATGCCGGAAAAATGAAAGGCTATAATTTCACCGCACCGTATCATTATGAGACTGCCGTGAAGGTGGATGGTCCTGCATGGGACTACGGGATGGGAGGATTGCGTTATATGGTTACGCTCTATACGCCCCGTGAACAGGTGAATGCGACTTCCGGGATCTTCAGCCACATGATAAATTCCTTTAAAATCATAAAATAATCTGGTACACCGATGGCAACAGCACAGGGCATGAGCGGGATTGATCTGAGGGCAGTGACGCAGGAGCTTGCCGAACGACTCCCGCTCTGGATCGACAAGGTCTACAAGTTCGATTCCCGCACGCTCGGCATCCGGTTAAATGGGGAAGAGCATGCAAAATACCAGTTGCTCATCGAATCCGGGCGACGGGCGCATCTCGTCCATATATTCCCAAATCCGCCTAAAAACCCTCCCCAGTACGCGATGCTGTTGCGAAAGCATCTCTCCGGCGGCAAAGTGCTCGCCGTCCGGCAGCACGGGCTCGAACGGATCCTCATCTTCGATATCGGAAAACGGGATCTTACGTATCACTTAATCATCGAGCTCTACGATGAAGGGAATGTGATCCTTACCGATGAGGCATATACGATCGTTAAACCGCTCCGGCACCACCGGTTCAAGGACCGTGACGTGGTTCCAAACGCCATTTACACGATGAGCGGAACCGATCCAACCGGTTCGGTTGAGGCGCTTGCTTCCGTATTAAAAGGAGATGAGCGGGATGTTGTGCGGGCGCTTGCGATGGGGTGCATGCTCGGCGGCACATATGCCGAGTATGTCTGTAAAACTGCGGGTGTAGACAAGACAACACTGTCGGCATCCGCCGAACCAGCGCTCATCTATTCCGCCATCCAGAGCTTGTTTGCACAATTAACCCGTGCCCGTAACCCGGTGGTATCTGCAAAATCGTGCGAGCCGATTCTTCTTACGGATGGAGTTACCGGAGGCATTGCCGAGGGGGTTGCAGATGGAGTTCCCGCCACACCGCAATTTGCATTGTTCTCCGACGCACTCGAAGCCTTCTTCCCGCAGACAAAAGCCGCGATCAAGAAGGAAAAACCAAAGATCTCCGGTGCCGACAAGATCCGGAAGTACCAGGAAGATGCGATCAAAAAATTTGAGACAAAGATCGCCCGGACGGAAGAGCAGGTTGCAATCCTCTACGAGAACTATTCGCTTGTTGCGGAAGTGATCCGCTCACTTGATGCTGCCACAAAGACGCATTCCTGGCAGGAGATCGCAAAGATACTCAAAGAAAACTCCCTGCCCGTTGCTAAGAAGATTGTTGCCATTTATCCCGAAGATGCCGCAGTTGATCTCGATCTCGGGCAGAAGATAAAGATCTATGTCCATGAAGGTGTCGAGCAGAACGCAGAGCGGTACTATGCGGTGATCAAAAAGTTCCGGAAGAAGAAGGAGGGCGCACGTGCTGCGATGGCTCGACCGTTGCCGAAGAAAAAGCCCGTGCGCCATGACCTCGTCGCAATGAAGAAACTCTGGTACCACAGATTCCGCTGGTTTATGACGAGCGATGGCGTGCCGGTGCTTGGCGGGAGGGACGCTTCGCAGAACGAGGAACTGGTCAAGAAATACATGGCTGGGGGCGATCTCTTTGTGCACGCGGATGTGCATGGCGCGAGTGTCGTCATCGTGAAGGGGAAGACTGAACGGATGGATGAGGTCGCCCAGTTCGCTGCGTCCTATTCCGGTGCGTGGCGGAGCGGGCACTTCTCTGCCGACGTCTACAGCGCCCTCCCGACACAGGTAAGTAAGACGCCGGAACATGGGGAGTTCGTCACCCGTGGTTCGTTTATTGTCCGGGGAGAACGCACGTACTACCGGAATGTCCCGGTGGCAGTTGGCATCGGGCTTGTGCTCGAACCGGCTGCTGCCGTAATTGGAGGTCCCCCTTCCGCAATAAAACCCAAGGCGAAGATCTATGTCGAACTGAAGCCGGGGCAGTATGAACCGAACGATGTGGCAAAGAAAGTGCTGCGTCTCATTAAGCAGGGGATCTCTGAAGAAGAGGGCAGGGAACTTAAAAGCGTCCTGAATACCGAACGGGTTGCCGCGTTCATCCCGCCGGGCGGATCTGATATTACGGGGCAGCATGAAGGCTGAATTCGGGGAGATCAAAAACGGGTACGGGGAGATACGTCTCTTTCCTGAGAGCATTGATGATCTCTGGCACCTCCAGCACCTCGTTTCACCCGGCGATCTTGTTTTTGCGACAACGTTCCGGAGCGTGGATGCAGCAACTGACAAGATCCGCCCGGAGAAGGTGGAGAAACGCCCGGTGCGCCTTGGGATCCGTGTCGAAAAGGTGGAGTTCTCCCTGCACGGCATCCGGCTCCGGATCACCGGTCTGATCGAGCACGGCGTTGATGCCGGCGCGTATCACACGATCAATGTTGAGACCGGGCACGAGATATCAGTCATCCGGAACTGGCGGCAGCTGGATCTCGAACGGGTCGAACGGGCAGTCAAAGCTTCCGTGTACGGCGTTATCCATATCCTGACAATTGAAGAAGGTGAAGCCGAACTGTTCCGGCTCCGGCAGTTTGGTCCCGAGAGTGTGATCACGATCACCGCCGGGAGCGGAAAAGGCGGGGAGACTGATACCCGTGCGGGTTTTTTTGATCAACTGGCAAGCCACATTACGGAGATCTCCGGACCGCTCGTCATTGCCGGACCCGGTTTTGTCAAAGACGATTTTGTGAAATATGCAAAGAACCGGAATTGTGCACCGGTGCAACGGGCAGTTGTTGTCGAGACCCGGAGGATCGGGCGCGGTGCGGTACAGGACGTGATCGGCGTCGGAACGCTTGAGAAGTTGATCGACGACCTCCAGCTCTCCCGTGAAGTCCGGCTGATGGACGAGGTGCTCCTCCGCATCTCAAAGGAGGGTGCCGTCGCATATGGCATACGAGAGGTGGCGAGCGCAATCGAGTACGGTGCAGCAGAGCAGGTGCTGATGGTCGATACGCTGCTCCGGGATCGTGTGGTGATGCAGCTCGTCGAGAAAGCGGAGAAGATGCAGGCAAAGGTGGTGGTACTCTCCAGCAGTTTTGAACCCGGCGAACGGTTGTCTGCGCTTGGCGGGATTGCGGCGCTGCTACGGTATAAATTGGCAAAATGATCTTTTTATCGCCATCAGATTGAGCTGAATACGCGGTCACTGGCAAAGAAAGAGATGCGTGGGTGATGTTCCGGGTATTGTGTGAAATTACCTTTTCTGCCGGAAAGAGCCGGGAAAAATGTTTTTTTGGAGATTGTATTTTCACACACTATGATTAGTTGATGGTAAGACCGTTCGGCAGGGTTCCAATCGTCCCATCAGGATTGGTGATAACAACATCCCATTGACCGATGGAGCCTGCCGGAATATCAAACGCAACTAAGAGCGAAGTCGATGATTGGGGATAAACATCAACCGCCGTAATATCCGGCTTCAGACCATTGACCAGTTTTACGGTGGCACCGAGCTGGACATCCGTCGATGTGTAAATTGTTAACCGTTGACGGCTTGCACTCCATCCCCCATTCACTACCGACGGATCAACCATGGTGATAACCACGGTTCCGGTGGATGAAGTGGTTGTTGTTGCAGCCACACTTGTCGATGCATGGACGGTAAAATACGTATTGTACTTGACAGACTGCCCATCCGGGTTGGTGATAATCACATCCCATGGTCCGGCTGCAGCCGTTGAGGGCAGCGTGAACGTGCAGGTAATATGCGATGGAGAGACCACCTGTACATTTGTCGCTGTGATGTTCGAACTTCCGGTATGTGCCAGTATCACCGTTGTACCGGTAACGAAATTTGAACCCATTAGATCAGTGATGGATACCTGCGTCCCGGCATCGGCAGAATCGGGAGCCATACTCTTGAACAGCGGTTTACCGGTCGGGGTGGTTGTGGTGACTGTGGTCGCAGAAGTTGTCACCGACCCGCCAACCGTGGAGATCGTGACCGGTGAAGTGGTCGACACAGCCGTAGCCGTCTTGACGGGTACTGATGGAACCGAGACATGGGTGATCTTGGTAGTATAGACCTTCTCCATTACCGTCCGTGTCGAAGTCTCCGTATTCGTATTCAGCCGGTACCCCCAGGTTCCATCAGGGTTCTGGTAGATGAGCGCACGCGAATACGTGTCGGCAGCAGGATCGTAATTGAGGATCAGCCATCCGGTACCGGCAGCACCCGATGAACTTTTCACGACATCTCCCGCGGTATAGAGCGCCTTAGATGCAACTGTCGTTGGCTGCGTAGTAATGGATGTGGTTGTATTTGCTGTTGCGGAATTATTGGTACACCCGGTGCAAAAAATGCTGATGCACAGGATGGCAATGAGCACAGTGAAAATCTTAACAGATCTATCCATATCTATTCATTACGTTAAACGATATTAAAATCCGATTCTTCTGTCGTGATGTACGTAAAATGACTGGTAAATCATGTCATGAGTGGCAAAAAAACAAAGTGTGAACAACAAAAAGTGAAAAAAAAGAGAAACGGGAAAAATTATTCAGTGGGTGTTTCCACTTTTTCCGGGCGCTTGATACTCTCGACAAGCGCAACCTCGGAAATTGACGGGATATGCTCGAAACTTTCGAGAATGATCCGGTTGCGCCAGAGAAGCCATTGGCGGTCATATGACGAGCCGGGCAGGAGCATGATCGTTCCTTTGCCATCCTCAAGGCTGACCTCCATCTTCTTACCGGAATAGAGCTGGACGATCCCTTTGAACTGAAGAAGGGGATCTTCAACAATCTCTTCAATCTTGTAATGGTAGCTCAGTGCCAGACCGGCAAGCGGAGCGTTGAAGTCGACAATAACCTTTGAACCGATGATATCGACAACCCTGCCTTCGCCGACTTCATCCACCTTAACAGGCATGCCCTTTTCAGGCTTTTTCGAAAACTTGTTCTTGGGGTATGACTGGATACGCTTGGGATCCCGTTCACCAAAGCCTTTCTCCGGGGGTACAGTTACATCGCCTTCGGTGCCTGCCTCTTTTCCCACGAGTTCTTCATCAAGCCCAAGGACGACATGCTTCTGCCCGACACAGATGGTGACCGGGCCGTATATTGCTGCCTCGCTGAAAATGTTGGCTGCTTTTGCTGCTGCCTCATCGGTCGTATCAAATAACAGACCGCCCGCGCTGCCGGAATAACTGATTTTAATGAATGTTCCTTCGTTAATTGCCATACAACACCTGACATATTAAATCGCAACGAATACAGATAAACGTGTGGCACAAAAATGATCGAAATTGAATTAAAAGTCCGGGTTGACTCCCTTGATCCGATCCGTGAAGAACTCAACCGGCGGGAAGCAAAATCTTTTGGCAGGATTCATGAACACGATCTTTATTACAATGCCCCGCACCGTGACTTTGCAGAGACGGATGAAGCGATGCGGGTACGGTACACGAACGACCATGCAGTGATCACGTACAAAGGGGCAAAACTCCGTGCATTCGGGCTTAAGGCACGTGAGGAACTGAATACAGCGGTTGAATTAGGGGAAGTGTTTGAACAGATCCTGGTACGGCTGGGATTTACAAAGACCACTGAAGTGAACAAGTGGCGCGAGAACTACCGTCTCGGAAATGCTGCCATTGCACTCGATACCGTTGATGAACTCGGCACGTTTGTCGAGATCGAGATCATGACCGATGAAAATAATACCGCAGCAACAAACGAAATTTCCAAGATTGCAAAAGAGATTGGAGTTACCGGCGAGCCGATTCTCGCCTCATATCTCGAATTGCTGCTCTCTAAACGGTCAGGAGTTCAATTTTAATGTCCTTAGCCTCGTTTCCGAAATGGAGCATCGCGCAGTAACCGTCCATTGCGGCACCGGGGTTCACAATTTTTACACCGTCAACTTCTTTCACGCCACGCTGCTCGTGGATATGAGCGCAACAGACAAGATCAAATTCTTTCATATGCTTGCGGAGGCTCGCACTGCCGACATGATCGCCGTTGATTACGTCGAGCGTGTCGTAGGGCGGAGCATGGGTGAGAAGGACGTTGTGCACGGTCTTCTCCATCTTCTTCATTGCACCGGAGAGCAGATCACCGATCTGCTTATCGGTCAATTCAAAGGGTGTGCCGAATGGTGTAGGATTTGATCCGCCAATTCCTACAATTGTCATCTTTCCCAGGTTTATGGAATTACCATGGAGGCAGACGGTGTCCGAGTGTTCAATCGTTTCAATGATCTCGCGGGGGTCACAGTTACCGGGCACTGCAAAGCAGGGCACATCGATGCGTGAGAGCACGTCATCGACCGTGTCGACTGGACCCATATTGGTGATATCGCCTGCAATAAATACCGCTTCCGGACTTAACTCCAGAAATGAATCAATTTTACCGAATTGACCATGGAGATCTGCTATCAAAAGCACATCTTTCATGGTATATCATTTGAAGAGGGGCTAAAAAACCCTATCGCCCGGTTAACGGAATTTTAAAACAGAACGTTCTGTGGCAGATTCTGTGTATGCCTGCAAGATGTTAAACTTTTGGTGCGAAGGGTATGCCGGTGTCCAGTGAGTGCGCGGAAATTTCCAACAACAATTCTTAGATTTCTGGCAACAGTTTCTCTTATTTCCATCTACCCGGCAATGAAAGATCCCGCATTCCGGCGCAGGTGGAAATCAATTTCCATTTATACCATTAATAAACAAGTCAGTAGGTATCAAAAAGGTTTGATTGCTAATGACAGAAACAAACAAAAACGTATGTTCAATGGTTGAGATTCGGGACATAACCGCAGGAGCCGGTGCACTCGGGCTTATCGGCTACGGTATGCCGGGCGTTCTCGTAGGTCTCGCAAACGCGGGCTTAATCCAGTCGGGATCCATGATCCTTAGCATGGTGATCTTCCTCGGTGGATTTGCCATGTTTACAGCCGGTTTAATGGAGTGGAAGAAGGGCAACACGTACGGCATGGTTGCGTATTCCTCGTACGGTCTCTTCTGGTTCTCATTTGCCGTGTTGCTTCTGCTCCCGGCGCTCGGGCTTGTCAAGGACACGGGCGGTGCCGGTGCAATGGCTTCGTATCTCGCCCTCTGGGGAATTTTCACGGTTATTCTCGTTATCGGTGCCCTGAAAATGTCCAAGGCGCTCGTGTTTGTCCTTGGAACGCTTGCGATCGTATTTTTCCTTGAAGCTGCCGGGGTGGCAACGGGTACCGGTATGTATACAGTCCTTGCCGGCTATGTCGGGATTGTCAGCGGCTTTGCTTCAATTTACACGGCACTTGCACCCGTCTTAAACGATATCTACGGCAAGACTGTTGCACCGCTCGGATAAATTTAGAAATTCATGAAGCACAAAACAAGGGACTCGTCCCCCGGGGACGGGTATTTTCTTTTTTCTGAGCCATTCCTTTTGAGATAAAGATCTATTTTCTTTGCCCTAAACCGGGTTCATCTATTATCAATACGGGTTTACTGCATCCGGAAAAAGATTTCACGGCACTATAAATACCCCATTGACTAATGTTCACCGGTGGAAAGGAATGAGAGGACTGCCAATTATCATTACTTTTACCTGCATTGCTGCCGTGTTTCTGGTATGCATACCCTGTGCAGCTGCGGGTAATGCAGCACCATGCACGCCGACGATAGTTGACCTTAAATCATACCATTGGGAACGTATCGAAGGTCCGGAAATCACCGGATCAACCGTGGTCTTTTCCGCGGATGGAAATATCACCCTGTATGATCTTGGGACAAAACGGCTTTCTATCCTGACGAAGGATGGAAACAACACCCTCTTTGCAGCTGCTAAAAGCGCGGTAGTATGGGTACACAAATCACCGGCAGGGACTGCTGATATGTACCTGTATGACCTGTCGACCGGACAACAGCGGAAGATCCCCGGAACCAACAGTCCCCGAATATTCCGTGGTCTTGCAACTGATGGCAGATCCATTGTCTGGGCTGATTCCCGGAATGGAAACTTTGACGTCTTTATCTACAATATCGCAAACGGCACGGAGACGCAGCTCTCTAAAAATCCGTCTGACCAGGAATATCCCGCTATTGATGGTACAAAAGTGGTCTGGACCGATACCCGTCGATCGAATAATTATGATATCTATTTGTATGATCTGGCTGACCAGTCATTCTCCCGTATCACGACCGATGCGGCGAAATTTCCCAATATGCCGAAAATTTCAGGTACGAGGATCGTATGGGAAGATCTGAGGAATGACAATAACGATGCGTTCACGAAGGGAGAGCCCCGTTACCTGACCGGGAACTTTGATATCTACCTTTATAATCTCGATACTGGTAAAGAAACCCAAATCACGACCCATACATCTGCCCAGCGTGAACCGGCACTTTTCGGGGATACGATCGTCTGGAACGACCAAAGGGATTCCCCGCTTATCTATCCCCCACCTGCCTGCCCGACCGATTCGTTTTGCCCGGTAGAGACGCCGCCGCCGTCCGTATATGATATCTACCTGTACAATATCACGACCGGGACTGAGGAAAAACTCGTCAGAAGTAATCCGACTTATAATGACCGGTCATATACGGGAAACCCCGCCATCAATGGAGACAAGATTGTCTGGAAGGCGGGAGAGGGAATCGGCGTCTGCGACGGGAGTGCCGGAACTGCTTCTCCACAAGGACAGGTCGTCACGGTCAAAGCCGGTGAAACTCCTCTTGTAGTTACGCCACGGAGCACCCCCTTGCCATTTGAAGTCAGTGTTGCCGGTATCCTCGTAGGGTTGGTGCTCTTTGGACTTGAGCTGAAGAAAAAAGATCGTTGATTTTAATCCCCGGTTTTTTGCGGTAATCAGGGATTCCCTCGAACTGAGAGGAGGGCAGCACCCATTTTTTTGGGTTTAAATTATCCACACCAGTCCTGTTCTTATAGCGCCCGATACGTCCGAACATACCCGGAGAAGAGCATCATACGGGGTATCACCAAATTCAGATTTTGTCTGTTGACGGGGATCTCATAAAACGTATCTCCGGTTCGTTCCATGACCCCGTCAGTTTACCCGCCAATGCGAGTTTTCCGCAGAGTTTTTCAGTTTCGGGCAGGAGCGATCGCGCACGACTACCGGCAAGCGGGGTACCGGGCAACGACATGAACCGGTGAGCATGGACAAGCCCATACTGTGCTACCCATGCGATCAACTCTGCTGTTTTTTCCTGATCTTCATCCGTCTCAAATGGGAACCCGACAATGAAATCAACAATGGGGGTGATGCCGGTATCATGGCAGAGCGTAACGGCATCGATGACCATCTCCACCATGTGCCCGCGATGAAGTTGTGCGAGCACTGCGTTGCTCCCCGACTGAGCCCCAAAATGCAATTTCGTGTTCGTGCAATAATCCGTGACAAGCGCGAGTGACTCGTGACAGACAAACTCCGGACGCACCTCGCTCGGGAATGTGCCGAAATAGACCTGCTGACACCCCACCGCACGAATGCGTTTTAGCAGGTTACAGACTTTGTTGAACCGTGGGTGGATGCCGTCCGAACCATAGGCAAATGCGTTTGGGGTGACAAAACGTGCCTGCTCATGCCGCCCGGCAGCGGTGACGATCGCATCGATGGAACGGTGCCGCATGCAGTGCCCGAAGATCTGGGGTGTCTGGCAGTACCCGCAGGAGTACGGGCAACCCCGTGAAATTTCGATATATCCCTTTGTCACAGAAAACGCGGGATAGGCATCAAGCCGGACTGTAGTTCTTGCAGGTTCGTAATATTCACGGGTGGCGACACCGGGGATATGCCCGTCACCTCCGGATTCGAGGTTGTTCAACAACCGGGGAAGCGTATGTTCCCCCTCTCCAACCACAACGTAATCGGCATATTGGGCAATCGAACGGTAGCAGGCAGTTGCATGGGGACCCCCGACGATTGTGATACAGTCTGCGTGAGCGATTTCGTCACGGTAATTAGGTTCATTGATGGAATTGAGAGAATAGCAGGTCACATCATTGGCGGGGAGATCGACCGGGTATATGACAATGCCCTCTGTTTCACATGCGGCGGATAACACCGCGTAGGAGTTACGCGCAGCATGGATCTGTCGCCAGTTTACCCGCATGATCAATACTGCCATCCTGTTACGAATGAAATCTCAAAAAGAAGAGGGAGATGAGAGGCAGATGGCTTTGTCATCCTCCGAATATAATGTGTTGGCGTCCTGCAATGGAGAAATGGAATTATCCCCATAATTTGATTCATTAACCACGGGTCCGGTACTCAATAAGTTTATCGACGATCTTATATGTCTGCCCGCTATTCGTGATGACCCAGACTTCAACCCTGTCAGGTTGTCCGGACAGGGTGCCCGAACCGCGAGTCCCCACAAGTTCAACCATATCGCCTTTTTTCAGACCGAGAGATTCAGTCTGCGTAGTGCCATCGGTCCGTGTCAGTTTTACATTGACCTGTTTTACATTAACCTGTCCCATTCCGCCCTGAAAGATAACGGGAATGACACCGAGATAATCCTTCTCACCCACATCAACCGTCACCACAGAATAATCGGGCATTGTGTCAGTTGGCGAAATGACAAGACTCCCCCCAGTCGCAGGTGTTCCGGCTCCGGACACCGGGGTCGATAGCGATGTTGTCGTCCCAGGTGAGATTGGTGTACCCGTGCAGCCGGCAAAGGCGATCATGGCACAGATGATGATGAGAATGAAACTAATGGTCGTGTATTTCATACCACACAATACGAGTAAGTGTTATATCTTGTTTTTGATCATCATACTTGTTCAGTCCCGGTCAATTTGGCATCGAGAGAAAGTCGCACAAAAATATCAGAAAACCGTGCCGATGTTCATTGTGCAGAGCATACTTGAGCGAGAGTTAAAAAAACGAGGCGATATCATTTCGATTTGGGATCGGGAGGGATAAAAATCGGATTCCTGTACGGGTTACCAATAAGGATGCCTGAGGGGAGATCAACCCGCCGCCAGTGTTCCTTCATACACCATCTCACCCGTCTCACCGTTCACCTGCACACGAACTCCGCTCACCAGCCGGGAGAGCGGGACATCGATACGGTCGATCATCGGGATGTTGCCCATAATGGCACCGGTTGCGATGATTGGTTCCGCTTCCGTATTTACAATGGCAACCGGTGCATGCCCGTTCCGGCTCAGGGCATACAGGACGTATGATCCAACGGTAGACCCTTTGCCAAACGAGAAGGCAAGGACTTTTCCTGCCATGCATGTTCCCTGCAACGGGTGTCCTTTCTCGACAATGATACCGGTATCGGGATCTACACCGGAGAGAAACGAGAGGGGCGCAGGGCTGACGAGAAGTGTTCCCTTTCCTATGCCCCGTGATATACCGCGACCCCGGATTATCA
>JAPKXU010000154.1 GCA_026394655.1 Methanoregula sp.
AAGGATCTTCGCAGCCCGTTCCTGTTCTCCGAGGATATAGAGGGCAGCTGCGAGTGCTTCGACAGATGAGAGCATGCAGGGTTTGCCGAAGTTCACCGGATTTGCCGCCATAAGGAAGGGGAGTGCCCGGCGGATTCTCCATGCGCGTACACTCCAGGTATCAAGTACTACCCACGAACAGTCAAGCACAGTTACGGATTTAACGTGATCATCTGCTGGTGAGAGCGCCTGCTCTGCGGTGGGATCAAGTAAGAGCGTGTTCCGCGGGATCAGCGAAATTTTTGTAAAAATTTTTAAAAATCCCGCCCGTTCCAGTTTTTTCACCGTGCACTTGCGCGGATCGCAACTGTTATCACGATACGCATAAAGCGGTATCATTGATCATCTGTGGGCGCACACCTTGTATCAATGTACGTTCTCTGCTGCCCCTGTATCCAGAACCCCACACTTCGGGCGAAAGGGATCACTACACCAAACGATGTGGGACTCGTCAACCGGTGTATATAGCGCTGCAAACAGTTCGGCATTGAGATGGTTCCGCTCCCTTGCCCGGAAACCTTGTATCTCGGTACAGAACGCGAGCCCGGAACTTTTCTGGAGCGCCTTCACACGCCCGCCTTTGCCCGGCTGCTCGATGGACTTGAAGCGCAGGCAAAAGAAATAATTAGGCAACGCGGTAAACCGCTCTGCATACTCGGTGTCAACTCCTCGCCCACCTGCGGGGTAACGAGTTCATATTACGGAAGTGTGGGTAACGAACCTCCGAAACGTGAGGGACGCGGTGTCTTTCTTTCACGGTTTCCCGGGATCAGGGCGATCGATGTAACAGAATTTGCACACTACCGGATCTATATGGCGGCACCGCTTTTCTCAGAAGCGGAGCGGGAGTATAACCGCATCATTGCCGGAATGCTCACAGAGAATTTTTTTGATGTGTACCTGCCGCAGGATACCGGGGATACGCATGCAGAACGTGGCGAACAGGAACATCTTCAGATCTTTGAACAGAACAAAAAAGCGCTTCAGGATGCGGATCTGGTGGTTGCGATTATTGACGGCGCAGATGCAGATTCCGGCACCGCGTGGGAGATGGGATATGCCGCAGCGTTAAGGAAACCGGTGATTGCACTCAGGACTGATTTCCGAACGGTGGGTCATGAGGAACTCGTGAATCTCATGCTGGAACAATCTTCAATTGTCGTAAAAAATAAAAACGAGCTTCTGGCGGCGTTGGGATTTCAACGGGTTGAAGATTCCGGCTCGTGATAATTTCTATTGCCTGAAAAATCCCGTTAACCGACCAGCATCATTCAACACTAGGCTCATCATGGAGAGACGATCAGATCCTGATGACGAATTTGATCATTTTTAGATCGGAACATGGTACGTACTGGACAATTCACCGCAATCGTGTAAGAGATTTTTAGCACGACCAACAATTTCTGACGATAATCCAAGGCAACGGAAATGCCGTTGTTTAAGTCGATTAGCCGGTAAGGTATATGTGAACTGTTACGCAATAGTTAGTGATTGTGATGGCGAAGAAAAAGACGGACCGGGTAAGAGAGAAAAAACCAAAGATTTTGCCTGATTGCGATCTTGACGGGGACTATCGATCTCCCGTCAAGTCCCTGCATGATCTATCGATCGACAGCATCAGATCAATCATCACCCACAGCCGGTACGTTCAATCCCTCATCCTCCTCACCGTGATCGGTCTTTTCTTACGCCTCTATAACCTTGGATTCAACTCGCTCTGGCTGGATGAAGCCTCCACGTGTTTTGCATCCAAATCCCTGCATGAGATCTGGCAGGTGACCACAGCCGGAGAGTTCAACCCCCCGCTCTTCTACTGGGTAGAGCACATCATGCTCATGTTCGGGAACAACGAGATCATCCTGCGGATCATCCCGGCTCTTCTGGGTGTCCTCACCATCCCGCTCGTCTATCTCATTGGGAAGGAATTTATCGACCGGAATGTCGGCATCATCGCCGCTGCCGCATTCGCCGTCTCCCCGTTTTTGATCTATTATTCGCAGGAGGCGCGGGCATACTCGATGATGCTCTTCTTCGTCGCTGCTGCCATGGTCTTCTATCTTAAAGCCCTGAAGACAAACGATCTCACAAACTGGGCGCTCTTTGGCGTGTTCTCGGCACTCGCCTTCTGGGCACACTTCTACGCATTCACGATCATCGCAGCGCTCTTCCTCTATGCTGTTATCATAAAATTGCCGCACATCAAAACTGCCATTCACGACTTAAAGATGCTGGTTCTCGGCGCGGTGGTTTTTGTCGTGCTCTGCTCCCCCCTCATCCTTGTGACGATACAGCTCTTTGTCACCCGTACCGCATCCGCACCCACGTACGGCATCCAGGGGCTGGGAATCATTAGTGAAACCTTCCGCCAGGTTGCCGGGTTCAACGAATATGCATTGTTCCTGCTGTTTGCGCTCTTTGTAATCGGGATCATCCAGGCATTCCTTATTGATAAGAACAAGGGCATCTTCCTCGTCCTCTTAACGGTTTTGACCTTTGTGGTCAGTTATGTTCTCTCGTTTAAGATGCCGATGCAGCCCCGGTATCTGATCTTTATGAGCATAAGCTTTTTTGTCGCTATTGCGATCTCGTACAAGGTCTTCTATACATTGGTAAACAACCGTGGCGTTGTTTATGGGTTTGTTGCGGTTCTCTGCATTATCAGCGCACCCACACTCGCGAGCTATTATTCCGGATACTCAAAGGAGGACTGGCGGGGATTCGCCGGGGTGATCCAGCAGAAGACCAATCCGGGCGACCAGATCATCTTTGTCCCGGGCTACATGTCCCAGCCGTTCGATTATTTTTACTACTCCAATGCTACCGACCATACTTTTGAGTATGG
>JAPKXU010000167.1 GCA_026394655.1 Methanoregula sp.
CACTCTTTTTTACGAGCCCCATACGCGGGTGGTTCTTGATGAGTTCGATCACCCGTTCGCGGGTTACTTCTTTTTTGGTTGTGATCTGGATCGCGTGCATGTGCATCATCGTCGTGGGTACAATCATCGCCATTGTGGTGATCGAGATGTGGGGGAGCACCGAAAGGACATCTGGTCCGTGGTGGCTGGGGACCGTCACCGGATCGAGCACTACCGCATCGATCGGTCCCTTCTTGATCTCACCGGGATCCGATCCCCGGCGCACCATGATCGCGTGTACATGCGCGACTCCGAATTCCTTGTCTATCTCGTGGATGATCCGGCACAGTCCGGTGGTATTGCAGGAGACCACCCGGACAAACTGCCTGCCGATAGCGTCCTTGTAATTGCAGGAAGAGTTAAAAGAGAACCCGGCAACTTCGTGATCTTCGCCACCCTGCCAGAGCGCCTTCTTCCCCAGCTTTTCGTAGAGGGGTTTGTTGGTCGCCCCGACATCGCCAGGAGTGGCATCGACAATCACATCGGCGGCTTTGCACATGTCCTCGACAGAGCCCGCAACCGTTAATCCGACTTTTTCAAAGGCAGATTTTTTGGAAATGTCTGCGATATAAAGGGGGTATCCCCGTTGTTTTGCGATAAATGCCTCGGCGCTCGGGCGCGTCTTTGAGACGCCGATCACTTGCATGTCCTTCTGGGCAGCGACTGCATCGGCAACACGCTTTCCGATGGTGCCGTAACCGTTGATGGCAACCTTGATCATACAGCGAAAGTGTATGAATTAGATAAGATAAAGCTTGCTTGTTGCGATTGGAATTGTCCAAGACATACATATCCGGGCGTTGCCCCATACAAACAGCAACGAATCCGCGCTTTTAAAGAAAGAGCGCCTGAATCTTCACGATCTCGGTGCTGTCCTTTGCTTCTGCGTAGAGCTCCAGCGGTTCTTTATTCACTTCGAGAAACCGGCTGCCCCAGGAAACGCAGCCAAGGCACTCCGCTGCCCGCTCCCGCTCTCCAAGAATATAGAGTGCTGCCGCGAATGCCTCCACCGATGACAACATGCAGGGCTTGCCGAAGTTCACCGGGTTCGCCGCCATAAGGAACGGGAGGGCGCGGCGAATCCTCCACGAGCTGACGGCGCCGGTATCGAGCACCACCCACGAACAGTCGAGCGCGGTGATGGATCGGACGTTTTTGTCTGCGGGGGAGAGCGCCTGCTCTGCGGTGGGATCTAAAAGAAGGGTATTGCGCGGGATCTGGGAAATTTTTTTTATAATCGTCAAATGACCCGCCCGCTCCAGTTTTTTTACCGTGCACTTCCGGGGATCGCAACTGTTGTCACGGTAGGCATAGAGCGGTATCATTGATCATCTGTGCGTGCACACCTTGTATCAATGTACGTGCTCTGCTGCCCCTGCATCAAAAACCCCGCCCTACGGGCGCACGGGATCACAAAACCTGCTGATCTGGAGTTGTTCGGGCGATGCATCGAACGCTGCAAACAGTTCGGCATTGAGATGGTACCGCTGCCCTGCCCGGAGACGATGTACCTTGGTGCCGGACGTGAGCCCGGCACTTTTCTGGAGCGACTGGATACACCAGAGTTTGCCCGACTCGTTGATACACTGATAGCGCAAGTGAACGAGATCATAAAAGAACGCGGTGCACCGCTCTGCATCCTCGGCGTTAACTCGTCGCCCACCTGTGGTGTGACCAGTACGTATTACGGGAGCGAGGGCAACGAGCCCCCGAAACGGGCGGAAAGGGGCGTCTTTTTCGCACGGTTTGCCGGGATCAGGGCAGTCGATGTAGCAGCATTTGCACAATGCCGGATCTATCTTGCCGCACCTCTCTTCTCGGAGGCTGAACGGGAGTATAACCGGGCGATTGCCGGTCTCCTCAAAGAGAATCTTTTTGATGTGTTCCTGCCGCAGGAGAACGGGGATATCAGCTCCGCACGGGATAGACAGGCGTACGTACGGATCTTTACAGAGAACAAAAAGGCGCTAGACAATGCGGATCTGGTAGTGGCGATCATCGACGGCGCAGATGCAGATTCCGGCACCGCGTGGGAGATGGGATATGCCACGGCGCTTGGGAAGCCGGTGATTGCTCTACGGACCGACTTCCGCCAGGTAGGGCAGGAGGAACTGGTGAATCTCATGCTGGAGCAGTCTGCGATCGTCGCGAGGGATAAAGAAGAACTTCTCCAATTCCTTGCAGGGTATGTGACTGGCAAGCCGGGTGCGTGAGATGAGATGGAGCTCAGAAAGTCTTGTGCGCTGACAAGTATTCTTCAATGAGGGTATGATGGGGTGAAGGAATGAGGAGATATACAACAAATTCGTCAACTGAGCAATCCTGATAAGGGAATTATCCGGCGATAAACAGCATCCGGTGTTGTGAGGTTGATGCGATCTGTTCCGGATCAGACTATTTTTGGCATGGAAAATCTACGGAATGGCGCTCCTTGCTTTTTATTAAACCGGAAAATTTCAGTTTGTTTTTTCGAAACCACATTATCGTCGTTTTCGCCCGGATCAGCCGGTAAGGTATATGTGAACTGTTACGCAATAGTTAGTGATTGTGATGGCGAAGAGAAGAGAGGACCGGGTAAAAGAGAAAAAACCAAAAATTTCACCCGATTGTGATCTTGATGGGGACTACCGATCTCCAGTCCAGTCCCTGCGGGATCTATCGATCGACAGCATCAGATCAATCATCACCCACAGCCGGTACGTTCAATCTCTCATCATCCTCACCGTGACCGGTCTTTTCTTACGACTTTATAATCTTGGGTTCAATTCGCTCTGGCTGGATGAAGCCTCCACGTATAGTTTCTCGGTCAAATCCCTGCCCGAGATCTGGCAGGTAACCGCTGCCGGAGAGTTCAACACCCCGCTCTTCTACTGGGTGGAGCATATCATGCTCATGTTCGGGACGAACGAGATCGTTTTGCGGATCATCCCGGCACTGCTCGGAGTCCTCACCATCCCGCTCGTTTATCTTATCGGTAAGGAATTTATCGACCGGAATGTCGGCATCATTGCCGCTGCTGCATTCGCCGTCTCCCCGTTTTTGATCTATTACTCGCAGGAGGCGCGGGCATACTCGATGATGCTCTTCTTTGTCGCTGCCGCCTTTGTCTTCTTTCTTAGGGCACAAAAGACAAACGACATCACAAACTGGGCGCTCTTTGGCGTGTTCTCGGCGCTCGCCTTCTGGGCACACTTCTACGCATTCACGCTCATCGCAGCGCTTTTCCTCTACGCTTTTGTCATAAAATTGCCGCACATAAAAACCGGTATCCACGACATAAAGATGCTGGTTCTCGGCGCAGGGGTCTTTGTTGTGTTCTGTCTCCCACTCATCCTTGTGACGGTACAGCTCTTTGTCACCCGTACCGCATCCGCACCCACGTACGGCATCCAGGGATTGGGCATCATCAGTGAGACCTTCCGCCAGGTAGCCGGGTTTAACGATATTGCGTTTTTTTTGCTGTTTGCGCTCTTTGTGATTGGGATCATCAAAGCATTTCTTATTGATAAGAGCAAAGGGATCTTCCTCGTCCTCCTGACGGTTTTTACCTTTGTGATCAGCTATATTCTCTCGTTTAAGATGCCCATGCAGCCACGGTATCTCATCTTTATGAGCATCGTCTTCTTTATCGGAGTTGCGATCTCATACAAGGTCTTCTATTCACTGGTGAACAACCGCGGCGTTGTATATGGGTTTGTTGCGGTGCTCTTCATCATCAGCGCCCCTTCCCTCGTGAACTATTATTCCGGGTACTCAAAGGAGGACTGGCGGGGATTCGCCGGGATAATCCAACAGAAGACCAATCCGGGTGACCAGATCATCTTTGTCCCGGGAACTGACCATACCTTTGAGTATGGGGCATCCAGTGGGAAGGATCTCGAGACGGCATATGCCAGAAAGGGCAACAGTACGCAGTACTATATCATGACCCCCGACATAAGTGCCGCGAATCCCAACGGGGATGCGGTGGCATGGTTAAGAGAACACACACAGTTTGCCGGACAGAATAATGGGATCTATCTCTTTATCGCCCAGTAATCTTTCTCGATGCGTGTGCTGCCATGTATGACGTAACGGTGATCATCCCCACCTATAAAGAAGAGGCAAATATCGGACGGATTATCTCTGAAGTGGATGCGGTCTTTAAACAGCATACCATCAACGGGGAGATCCTTGTTGTCGATGACAATTCTCCGGACGGGACTATTGCGATTGTCAACGAACAAAAAAAGACACGACCGAACCTCAATCTCGTCGTTCGCCAGTCGGATCATGGGCTCTCGCAGTCAGTTGCCGACGGCTTTGTCCATGCCTCTTCAGAAATCTTTGTGGTGATGGATGCCGATCTGTCCCACCCCCCGGCGCTAATTCCCACGATGGTGAGCGAGATAAAGGCTGGGTACGATGTCGTTATCGGCAGCCGGTACATGGAAGGCGGCG
>JAPKXU010000155.1 GCA_026394655.1 Methanoregula sp.
TGGCCACAGGAGCTGCCGGCTGGGTTGTGCATCCCGCAAGCAGGATCCCGATAAACAGGACTGCTAGTACAACAAGAAGTTTCTTCATGCATGTTTTTTTGTTATCTCGGTATATAAGCATATTCAATTATTGTGCTAGCCAGAGACATGCGCGGATATTTGGATGTATCTATACCGATACAGTTTTCTGCATAAAATGGGATCTGTCAGGAGATTTTATTTTAAATAATGACTTATTGGCTCCAGTGTCATCTTCTCGCGCTTGATTGCATCGATGGCAAGCGCTGCCGCACGCGCTGCCTGGAGCGTCGTAATATACGGGATACTGTAGTCCACTGCCGCACGCATAATCTGGTAATGGTCTGCTCGGGACTGTTTGTCCTGCGGGGTGTTGATAATCAGGCGGATTTCGCCATGGCGCATCATATCAAGCACGTTGGGAGACCCTTCCTGCACTTTCCGTACAAGATGCGCCTCAACACCCGCCTCATACAGGTAATCCACAGTTCCTTCCGTACCGTAAAGCGTGAGACCGAGATCGCGCAGCTTCCGGGCAATGGGGATCACATCGTCCTTTTGCTCGATGTTAACCGAGATGAAGATATTGCCTTTGAGGGGAAGCTCGTTGTCTGCAGAGATACACGCCTTGTAGAACGCAAGCCCGAAGTCGTAATCGATCCCCATCACCTCCCCGGTGCTCTTCATCTCGGGACCGAGCATGGTATCGACTCCGGCGAGTTTACTGAAGGGGAGTAATACTTCCTTGACCGCTACATGTTCGATCTCACGCTCTGTGTAGCCCAGATTGCGCAACCGTTTGCCCATGATGACCTTTGCGGCGATCTTTGCAAGGGGAATACCGGTTGCCTTCGCGACGAATGGCACCGTCCGGCTCGCACGCGGGTTCGCTTCGAGAATATAGACCACGTTGTCCTTGACCGCAAGCTGGAGGTTTACAAGCCCGATCACACCAAGACCAAGCGCAATCTTCCGGGTATACTCGCGCACGGTTGTGAGGATCTCTGGCGAAAGCGATTGTGTGGGAATAACACATGCAGAGTCTCCTGAGTGGATACCTGCCTGCTCGATGTGCTCCATGATGCCGCCAATCAGGACATCCTCCCCATCACAAACCGCATCCACATCGAGCTCGATTGCGTTCTGGAGGTAGGAATCGATGAGCACAGGATGATTTCTGGCGACGCGCACTGCTTCCGTGATGTATTTATCCAGTTCAGCCGCGTCATGCGCAATCTCCATCGCCCGCCCTCCAAGGACAAATGAGGGGCGGACGAGTACGGGATAACCGATCGCTTCAGCCTTTTCGCGGGCTTCCGGCTCAGAATAGGCTGACGCGTTCTTTGGGCTGGGAATGTCAAGCCGGGTCAGAAGCATGCTGAAACGGTCACGGTCCTCGGCAATCTCCATCGCATCAGGACTCGTGCCGAGAATCTTGGTCTTAAGCCCGCACCGCTTGATCTCCTGCTCGATCGGCACTGCCAGGTTCACGGCGTTCTGCCCGCCAAACTGTACCATCACACCATCGTAATGGTCAGATTTGAGGATATTCATGATATCCTCGATCTGCATCGGCTCAAAAAAGAGCCGGTCGGATGTGTCAAAGTCTGTCGAGACTGTTTCAGGATTGTTGTTGACAATGTGGACTTCAACACCCTCTTCCCGCAGCGCTTTCACTGCATGCACGGTGCAGTAATCAAACTCGATACCCTGTCCGATACGGATCGGACCAGACCCGAGAATGAGTACCTTCTGCCGTTCGTCAGGCACGATCTCGGTGACAGGATCATAAGTCGAGTAGAAATACGGGGTGACCGCGGGGAACTCCGCAGCACAGGTGTCCACCATCTTGTACGACGGCAGACCAACAATCGTTTCAACCTCATCATCAGTCTTCCCGGTGCACTTTGCAATCTCGGCATTGGAGAAGCCCATCCGTTTTGCCGCACGAATTATATCAGGTGGACTGCCAGCTGCCAGCAGTTTTTCCATATCAACGAGATTTTTAATTTTTTCCAAAAAGAACGGGGTGATCGCGGTGAGTTGCACAATCTCATCAAGAGAGAAACCTTGCCGGAATGCATCGAAGAGACAGTGAAACCGTTCATCGGTCGGACGCGAGAGGATCATCCGGATCTCACTTGGGCTCGTGTGGGTCAGCACATCGGTGTCGAGCGATCGCTTCGCCTTCATGAACGCCTCCTCAAGCGTCCTCCCAATCGCCATCACCTCGCCCGTGCTTTTCATCGCGGTGGAGAGTGTCCGGTCAGCGCCTTTGAACTTATCAAATGGCCAGCGCGGGACTTTTACCACGATATAATCGATCGATGGCTCAAAAGATGCCTTGGTGCAGCCGGTCACCGCGTTTGTGATCTCGTCAAGGTTCATGCCGATGGCAATCTTTGCTGCCACGCGGGCAATGGGGTAACCGGTTGCTTTCGATGCGAGGGCAGATGACCGGGAGACACGGGGGTTCACCTCGATAACCCGGTAATCCCCGTTCAGGTATGCAAACTGGATGTTGCACCCGCCCTGGACATCAAGGGCGCGGATGATCTTGATAGCTGCGCTCCGCATGGTCTGGAACTCATCGTCCCGCAGGGTCAGGATCGGCGCGACGACCACACTCTCTCCGGTGTGAATCCCCATCGCGTCAACATTCTCCATACCGCAGATGATAACGCAGGTATCTGCCGAATCCCTCATCACTTCAAATTCGATCTCCTTCCAGCCCATCACGCTCTCTTCGATCAGCACTTGGTGGATCCGTGAACGGGAGAGACCCAGTTCGACAATCCTCGTGAGTTCCTCTTTTGTGCGCGCAATCCCGCCACCAGCGCCACCCATCGTGTACGCCGGACGCACGACAGCAGGGAGCCCAATGTCCCGGATGGCATCATCGATCTGGGTTAGCGTGGTAAGGATCGTGCTCTTCGGCACCGGCTCCCCGATCGCATTCATGAGATCCCGGAACTTCTCCCGGTCTTCTCCTTTGTAGATTGCCTCAAGCGGGGTACCGAGAATCTCGACTCCTTTTAACGCGCCCATTTCAGCAAGTTCAGCGGTGAGGTTGAGCCCCGTCTGCCCACCCATGCCAGAGAGAATGCCATCAGGTTTTTCTTTCTCAATGATCTTTGCGATGACATCAGAGCGCAATGGCTCGATATAGATGACGTCGGCAGTCTCCGGGTCAGTCATGATCGTTGCCGGGTTGGAGTTGACGAGCACAACGCTGACACTCTCCTCCCGCAGGGAGCGGCATGCCTGCGTACCCGAGAAATCGAACTCTGCTGCCTGACCGATCTGGATTGGACCTGATCCGATGATCAACACCTTTCGGATATGCTCCTTTTTAGGCATCAGCTGATCCTCCTGAAGAGTGAATCGAAAAAAGGCAGTTCGGTATCACGAGGTCCTCCATGTGCCTCGGGATGGAATTGGACGCAGGTCAGGTTCAGGTCATCGTTTAAGAATCCTTCAACAGTACCATCATTGACGTTTGTATACGATACCCGGCACCCTTCGGGAAGGGTGTCTCCATTAACAGCAAAACCATGGTTCTGGGTGGTGATATAGATCCGCCCGTTCATATCCCGCACCGGCTGGTTTGCGCCACGGTGCCCGAACTTTAGCTTGTAGGTGTCACCACCGAGCGCGAGAGCTGAGATCTGGTTGCCCATACAGATGCCAAAGATCGGCAGCTCTCCCAAGAGTGCCTTTACGCACCGTATCGCATCGGTCGCCCGTTTTGGATCCCCGGGACCGTTGCTGATGAAGAGGGCATCGGGTTTACAGGCAAGGATCTCGTTGGACGTGATATTATGGGGGAAGATATGGAGGTCTGCATTCCGGGCTGCAAGGCTTATGATCATATTCTTCTTGATCCCGAGATCAATCACGGCGATCCGCTTGCCTTTGCCGGGAATATGGTGGGGTGCCTTGCAGGAAACTGCCGGTATTGGTGTTGTGTCAGAGATGTCCGGGGCGTTTCGCGCCAAGGCAACAGCAACCTGCCCGTCATTGGATCCGACAACAAGAGCCGCTTTCATGGTCCCATGCAGGCGTGTCTTGATGGTGAGGGCCCGGGTATCAACGCCTTGCATCCCAAAGAGGCTGTGCTCCTCAAAATAGGTCCTGATCGAAGGCAGCGCCGATGGTCTGTCGCAGATCTCTTTTGTGATGCAGGCAAGCGCACTCACGCGGGGGTTCTGGAAATTCTGTTCATCAACGCCGTAGTTGCCGATTAAAGGAAATGTGAACATCAGGATCTGCCCGGCATAACTGGGGTCAGTGAGTGACTCCATGTACCCGGTCATCTGCGTGTTGAAGACAAGTTCTCCGGAACACTCGCCTTCAACACCGAATCCATCCCCAACGACAAATTCTCCATCTTCAAGACCCAGAACTGCCTTCATGATTTCCATATCATATGTGCCGGATATGTTATTAACGATAATGCAGGTGCCAATGTGACACTTGTTTCATACGAAAACACGTCAGCAAAAATCCAAAAAAATTCATGGAACCCCCAAGTCACCAGCTCCACAAAATAATTATCATGGATGCGATTGTTATCCCACCGTTGATGCATCATCAAAGCCTGAGATGACGAAAGTAAAAATGGTAAAGGCATTTTCACAGAAATTTCCCTGAGCTGATTAAAAGTCAGGCATATGCATAAAATGATTGACAGTCGATATACATTCATCTCAACCTTTATGGAGAGTGAACTTCATGGGAACATTTGGAAGAAAGATTGTTGATGCCGATGTGGAGGATCTGGTGAAAATCCTCAACAAAGCGTATTCCGATGAATGGCTCGCATACTACCAGTACTGGATCGGCTCCAAGATCGTCCGGGGACCCAACAAGGAAGCCGTCATCGCCGAACTGACCCTGCATGCCACCGAAGAACTGGGACATGCCACGCTGCTCACTACCCGTATCATCCAGCTGGGCGGTACCCCGGTGACAAAACCGCAGGACTGGCTCAAACTCACGAACTGCGGGTATGATGCGCCCGATGATCCCTCGGTATTCAAAGTGCTTGAACAGAATATTAAGGGAGAGCAGTGTGCGATCAAGACATACAACGGTCTCTTAAAAAAGGTGAGAGACAAGGACGCGGTCACCTACAATATCGTGCTCGGCATACTCCAGATGGAGGTCGAGCACGAAGAAGACCTCCAGTCCCTCCTCGAAGACATCAACGTCATGCTGAAGAAACGGTGAGAGGGGGGGTATCTTCTCTCTCCCGCTTTTTCTCCTTCACATTAAAACCCGTGGATGTACGGAACACCTGATTCATCTCGTACACCGTTGCATGAACCCTC
>JAPKXU010000233.1 GCA_026394655.1 Methanoregula sp.
TCTTTCTCAGACTCTTTTGGAATCCAGATCAGTACATAATTGAGATTCCCCGTCTCCAGCGCCTTTATCGCCGCTTTTACAACAGGGCCATCTCTCGTATCACAATGGGGTGGCATATGGTATCGCTCCTTTATCGTTTTGTTCTAAATTCTGTACAAAGCGCTCAGCTCATCATTCAATGGGCGGCGATGATTTTTCAGGTCAGGGAACCTCACCGGGAAAGGTGAACGTCCCATCATCCCTCTTTTATCTCCATGAGTTTCCGGTACGTCTCCTCACCCACGCATTCTTTTGCATATTTACACCACTGGACACATGAGAGAATATCATTATAGATAATAAAGCCGCAGTTGTCACATGCCACTTTAACGTCGTTTGAGAAGATTTCAACTTCCCCTCCGCATTGCGGGCATTTTTTTATCGAGAGGGTGGGAGTCTTAAGGTTCGCAGCACCGGGACAGTGGTCAAGCACCAGTTACCCCTCCGGATTTTTTATATTCCGTCAGCAGCGCCTCGCCGTACTCCTTTGCCTTTTTAGTGGGAACGTAGTTAAGCGCTCTCGTCCGTTTGAGCAGTTCCTCTGTGATGACGGTGTCCTCGGAAAGGTTCAGTTTCCTCACCTCCGCGATGATCCAGTCCAGTTGGTCGATGCCCGTTTCTTTTCCATCAATCAGGATCTTTTTCGTCGTGATTTTATCTGGCGGGATACCTCCACAGATTGTGCAATAATATCCGTCCTGATCATTCCCGCCCATTCGTTACTCCCGGATCATGGTCAGCGTCATCTTGAATTTCGTAACGGCACTGAGTGCATGGGGAACGTTGGCGGGAAAGATAATGGTCTGACCCTCTTTCATCTGGAGAGTCTGCCCGGCGACCCACACCTCACACTCACCATCTAGGATAGTAACCACCGCATCATACGGTGCTGTATGCTCGGAGAGTCCCTCGTTCTCGTCAAATGAAAAGATGGTGATACTTCCTGCCTTTTTGTTGACAAGCATCCGGCTCGCAACCGTCCCCTCCTGGTAGGAGACGACATCTTTGAGGGTGAGGACTTTTGCATACAGTTCCTCCCGTTTTTTGTCATGCTTATCCGGACTTTCCAGTTTGAATTCGACCATAGTATACTCCAGTATTTTCTCCCAAATATTGCTGATTACGCTGAACCGGGTAAAATGCCAAGCTGTTGCATCAACCCCATCAGGTTTGCCTCGCCCCAGAGCTCAGCGATCTTTTTTTCCTTGATGCGGAAAATCTCGATACCGGTCATGGTGATCGGTTTTCCTGTGGAAGGAAGCCCCACGAATTCCCCTTTATGTACGCCCCGTGCCGTAAAGCGGGCGATCACTTTATCCCCATCTGCCAGGATGTCATCAACGGTCACATGCAAACCGTAAAACGCAGCCCGGCAGGTTGTGATGACGTTGTTCATCGCCTCGACCCCGGGCCCGGGTGTTGGCAGGGGTGTGTGCAGGGAAAATTCCGGATGGAGAAGTGCGTCGGCTGCCGCAAGGTCACCTTTGGATGGCCCGACCTCGAAAAATTTTCGGACAATTGCGATATTTGCTTTCTCTGTTGGTGTCTGTGTCACGCAGTATGCTTGGCAGATAACTATTTAATTTTGTTGTCCCTAACAAAGTAACAGATGGATTCGGCTGTTGAAAATCTTGTCCAACTGGGACTCAAAGAATATGAGGCAAAGTGCTATGTCGCGCTCGTCGGACTTGGCGAAGCAAATGTTCGCAGGATCCATGAAGTCAGCGGTGTCCCTCGCCCCCGGGTGTACGATGTTCTCAATGCACTGGACAAAAAGGGATTTATTGAGATACGGCGGGGCAGCCCGCTGATGTATTATGCAGTCCGCCCGGACATCGTCGTATCCTTCTTAAAAAAAGATCTCGATACTGCTGCATCGGAAAGCGTGAAGACGCTTGAGGCGCTGTCAGTAGATGCACAGCAGGATTATTCACCAATATGGTCCTGTTCCCTAAAGGCAGTGCAGGTGGAATTACCCCACTTGATAGCGTCAGGTGCTATGAAGTTGGAACGCTCAGGGACTTCTTTGGTGTGAATGTTTTCGGAAAAATATTTTCGGCACCAATCCACCGGGAAGGTGTCCTCTTCCGGCTTGAGTGCATTCTTATTGCCGATGACAGGGAATCCATGCTCATTTACACACAAAATGGGAACCGGATGGCGGTCATCATCACGCTCCCCTTCATCACCTGTGTTCAGAGCCGGTTGTTCTCCCAGATGATCGAACAAGCGCATGAAATACAACGTGATGAGAAAGACACCGGTGAAAGCAAAAGTATGAAGGGAAAAAAATCCCGTGGAAAACGTACGGCAATGGAGTCGTGAAGAACTATGACAAATCCTACAGAAGGCACAATCCTCCAGCGGGACGGGAAAACATACGCGCTCACTACCCGGATACCTGCCGGGATCGTAACGCCGGAACAGCTCGAAACAATTGCCAAGGTTGGACGGAAGTACCATGTGCCCATTCTGAAGATTACCTCAGGTCAGCGGATTTTATTTGCCGGGCTTCTTCCCGATGATGTGCCCCGGGTCATTGCTGACCTTGGTCCGCTGGCAAAACCCGAGACGGCACCCTGTGTCAAGTTCGTCCAGGCGTGTCTTGGTACCGATATGTGCGAATATTGTAAACAGGACTCAATCGGGCTTGCCCATACCATCGAGGATATGTTCAGGGACCAGACGTTCCCGGCAAAGGTAAAGATAGGGGTTTCCGGTTGCCCACGCTGTTGCAGCGAGAGCCATACGCGGGACATCGGGATCATTGCAACTCCCAAAGGGTGGACGGTCTTTTTTGGGGGAAACGCCGGCACCCGACCACGGTTTGGGGATCTCATTGCCCGCGATCTTTCGGCAGCGGAAGCACAGGACTGTGTGCAGCGCCTTGCCGATTATTACCGGAGTCATGCAAAACCGCATGAACGGACTGCCCGTTTCATGGAACGCATTGGTATTGAATCGTTGAAATCGGAATTGCTCTCGTTAATTCCGTACATTCCTCTTGAA
>JAPKXU010000203.1 GCA_026394655.1 Methanoregula sp.
GCGGCATACTTTATCACTGGTGCGCTGGTTGTGGGGACTGTTGTCGTGGTGTCAGACGCAGGTCCGCTCGAACAACCGGCAACAAACACCGCCAGGACAAGGATCACTCCAAGGATGATCACATACCTTGATCTTTCCATCATAGTTCTATCGTTCGGCTCATGGGTGTATAAGATTTTTGTGCACAAAAAATTCGCGCACTTTCACCGGTGCTGCTCAAGCACTTCCCGGATGCTCTGTTCCCGCACTTCCTGTGTCATCACCGGAACCGAAAACCGTTCATCAAACGTCTGCCTCTCTCGTTTGTACAGTAAACCGAGCGCGATAGGTGCGTCACTGTTGTAATCCCACTCCCGTGCCTTTGCGCAGGCTGCATTAAAACTGGTGGGATCGTGCTCCGCCAGTTCGTATTCCTGTTGGTTGTATTGTGCAGTCTGGTTAAAGAACGTCGCACAGATCTGAAGCACGTCAATAAACGCAAATCCCTTGTGCGCGATCCCCCCAGCGATCAACTGTTGCAGGAGCGCCATCTTCTTCGTATACCCCCGGGCAACATATGTCGCCCCGGAGGCAAGCATCAGTTCCATTGGATTGATCGGGTACTCGTTCGTCCCTTGTGGCGTGGATTTGCCATGGAATCCCAAAGGAGAGGTGGGCGTGTACTGCCCGGTGGTGAGCCCGTATACGCGGTTGTCATGAACGATGAGGGTAATGTCAATGTTACGTTTTGCCGCAAAGATCAGATGATCGAGCCCTTCTGCATAGGTATCGCCATCTCCCACGCAGCAGATCACCGTCAGTCGCGGGTTTGCGAGCTTGATACCCGTTGCCACCGGAATTGCCCTCCCGTGCAGCGCGTAGAAACTGTTGATATTTGTGTAATCAGCAATCTTCGCATGGCAGCCGATACCCGCTACAAGGACGATATCATCGAGCGATTTTCCCGCTGCCTCCATATCTGCAAGTACCGTCTTTAAAGTGTGCTGGAGGGTGAAGTTCCCGCAGCCCGGGCACCACGTATTCCCTGCATCCGTGACAAGGGTGCGTGTCATCTCGCCATCATCTCCTCTACTTTTACCAGTAGTTCACCGGGGGTAAACGGTCTCCCGTCGTATTTGAGGATCGCTCCATGCACCTCTATCCCGTGCCCGCGGGTGAGGGCTGCCAGCTGACCATCAGCATTCTCCTCAACGGCGATCATGCGGCTGACCCCGAAGCACGCCCCGGTCATCTGTGCGGCAGGGAAGGGGCGGAGCACCACCGGCTGCACCAGACGCAACCCCAGCGCAACTGCCACCTCTTCGCAGGCACCCCGCACCGAGCCCCAACATAAAAGCGCGGTCGGTGCATCCGTTTTCCCACCGACATAGACCCCGGGATAGTCCATGACCGCAAAGGAAAGTGCTCCCCATTTGCTCATGCGTTTTTTTGCCATCAGGTTGACCATTCCGGCATCCTCGGTAGTGATTCCTACCTCGTCGTGCGCATAACTGTTCACTTTCACGATGGCGTCCTTCTCACCGGGGAATGCAAGCGGGGAGATACCTTCCGGCTGATCCCGGTACCGGGAGTACGGCAGTGTCCTGTCCCAGAGAAGTGGTTCCTCTGCCATGACGGCAGATATATTCTCCGGTTCGAGACTGTACTGCCCCTCAGAGAGCGTTTTATCAGACAGGATGAATGCAGGAATCTGGTACTTCCATGCAAGGTTCATGGCGACGGCTGACCAATAGTAAGCCTGGTTGGCGTCAGCCGGTGCAACAACGAACCGAGGGAACTCACCTTGCCCGGCATGGAGCACGAACCGAAGGTCCGCCTGCCCGGTATATGTCGGGAGACCCGTAGAAGGACCCGTCCGCTGCGAGACGACGATCACGATGGGGAGTTCTGCCTGCCCGGCGAGCGAGACCCCTTCGGTCATCAGGCAGAACCCACCCCCTGACGTGCCAATAGCCACCCGGCGCCCCCCGTAGGAGAACCCGAGCGCCATGAGCATGACCGCAATCTCGTTCTCCGGGTGAATGACAGTAACCCCAAGACGGTCAGCATGTTCGGCAAGGAAATGCAGGATGCCGGATGATGGGGTCATCGGGTAGGATACATATGCTGACATCCCGGCTTTTACCAATCCGAGGCTGATCGCTTCGTTTCCCGTGAGGAGGGGGAGCGCGGGGCGATCGATTGGTTCGATCACACGAACCGTCTGAACCTGATCGTATGCCCGCCGGGCAACCCGTAGATTTAGTTCGAGTCCCTTTGGCACGTGTGAATGAAATACTGTCGCAACTGTCTCCCACGGGATCCCGGCAGTTTTAGCAAATGCACCAATCACCGCAGAATTCCCCATGATTCCCGGTGCCTGTTCGGCAGCAAGGATTGCACGCAGGGAGATTCCCTGCCCGGCAAGTGATGAACTCACCAGATCTGCATTCATGATCATCGTGCAGGAAGGGCTTGCATCATGGTGCAGATCTACAGTCCTCTGGTCCAATGCAAGAAGAAAATCCACCCGGTCCTGGTGCACAGATACCTGCCGGTCAGCGGCACGGATCACCGCAAAATTATGTCCACCCCGGATAAGCGAGGGGTAGTCGTTGTACAGGTATACATAATAGCCAAGATGGTTGAGCATTTGAGCGATGAGCACCCCGGCATTACCAATACCGTCTCCCGCTTTCCCACCAATGAGTACAGATACTTCGTTCACAGCATTTCCCCTGCAATGTCTGATACTTGTGGCAATGGGGTATATGTTGGTATTCATGGCACAAGGTTTGGATCACAGGTGCCACAAGCAAGCGTAACGAGTGGGGGGGAATTTGTGAACAGGAATCTGATGTCCCTGTGTCACTACAGTACAGTCGCGGAAATACGGTGGGAACCGTGCCTGTATAAGCGGCACACATGAATCACTGGGGGACTGGCATCATAAAACAGGTGTAAAAAGTAAAGAGATATCTGCAGCACCAAAAATTCGGAAAAAAAGTTTTGAGAGATCAGACATCCTGGATGATGGATTATCTGACCTGTTTTGTGGGGATCATCTCTTCAAGTATCCGTTTTATCTCGGTGATCCGGTAGGGTTTGGTGAGCCGTCCGGAGAAACCGTAAGAGGCAAAATTCTGCATCACCGGATCGTTTGAGTACCCGCTGGAGACGACCGCTTTTACGTTCTGATCGTAAGCCCGGAGTTTTTCGATTGCCTCCCGCCCATTCATGCCTTCAGGGATTGAGAGATCGAGGATGACGAGATCGAACGGCTGCCCCGCAGCCTTCGCACTTTTGTACAGCTCAAGCGCGGCAGCACCTTCCTTTGCAAAGACCACATCATACCCAAGGAATTTGAGTACCTCCAGAGTGACATCAAGGATGATCTGTTCATCATCCATCAGGAGTATTCTGCCTTTGCTCGTCATACTATCCTTTATTATCTATCTGTACTTCATCGCCATATACTATATATATTCTTGATTCAAGGCAGGATCTCATCCCGGAGATTAAGGAGGACAGTCCCACACAACAAAAGAGCCGCACCATCTGATTCGTCTACACATGTGTACTGAAACACACCTCACGTTTGTTAGCCGCAAGAATACACCGGGCGGTCATTCAAAAAGATCCGGAACCGGACTTCGACCACGATGCTATCTTCGATCTCCACCGCCATACCATCCTTCACTTGGATGGCATGAGATTTACGGATCATTCTGCGTCTCCTGCATGACCCATTCAAGGTAGGGGGCATACCCGGTGATAATCGAGAGCACGATGATCTCAGGGAGTTCATAGTTATGCGCTGCCTTTATCGCCGCGATCACGTCATCGGCTTTCTCCTTTATGGTCTTTATGATGAGCAGGTGTTCTGCATCGTCACAGAATTCCCCTTGCCACCGGTAGTACGACTGCACCGGCATCACGTTCACACAGGCAACGAGCCGGCGATCGACAAGCATCCGTGCAATCGGTTCTGAAGCCGTGTGCGGCGCGGTACAGAAGATCACCACGCACTCATGTGACGGGTTCATCGCGTTCTTCCCCGCATCCAGCATATTCCCATTCTCCCGCAGCGTCTCCATGCAGTTCCTCCACACGGCACTATTCTCCGTTTACAAAGATAAGAATATCATCCCTCCTGCACGGGAATGCAGACGGAGTTTCTACCGATCGTTAAATACTATTATTCAGGACGCAAACGGGTATTACCTATGTATGCAGACCGCATGAGCAATCTCCCGCCGTATCTTTTTGCACGGATCGATGAGATGAAAGCCGCGCAGCAAAAAAAAGGCGTTGATATCATTGACCTTGGGGTGGGAGACCCGGACCTTCCCACACCGGAGCATATCGTCCGTTCCCTCTGTAGCGCGGCAAAGGACCCGGAAAACCATCATTATCCCTCGTATGCAGGTATGCCCGCGTACCGTAGCGCTGTTGCAGACTGGTACGGGAAGCGGTTCGGTGTCACGCTCGATGCGGGATCTGAAGTCCTTGCCCTCATGGGCTCAAAGGACGGGATCGCCCATATAGCCGAAGCGTTTGTCAACCCCGGGGACTACGTGCTCGCCCCGAGTCCGGGGTACCCGGTGTACCGGACCGGCACGCTCTTTGCCGAGGGCAAAGTCCATGATATGCCGCTCACCCGCGAGAACGGATTTGTGCCAGTGCTCGAAGACATCCCAAAAAAGGTGGCGCGTGCGGCAAAACTCCTGTACATCAACTACCCGAACAACCCCACGGCTGCTGTCGCTCCTGACGGTTTTTACCGCGAAGTAGTTGACTTTGCCCGGGAGCATGACATTATCGTCGTTTCCGACAACGCATACTCCGAGATCACCTTTGACGGGTATCGCGCCCCATCGTTTTTAGAAATCGCAGGCGCAATGGAAGTCGGTATCGAGATGCACTCGCTCTCAAAGACCTACAACATGACCGGCTGGCGTATCGGCATGGCAGTTGGAAATAAAGATATCCTCTCCGGGCTTGGGCGGGTGAAGACAAATGTCGACTCCGGTGTATTCAACGCAGTGCAGCACGCTGCTATCACTGCCCTGTCAGGACCACAAACCTGCGTAAAGGACGCCTGCACCATCTACGAAGAGCGCCGCGATGTGCTCATCGCCGGGCTGCGGGATCTCGGCTTTGACATGCCCACTCCCAAAGCAACATTCTATGTCTGGTTGCCGGTCGATGACTGCATGTCGTTTGTGGCGAAACTCTTAAACGAAGCCGGGATCGTTGCCACGCCGGGTGTCGGTTTCGGCGCAAGCGGTGAGGGCTATGTACGGTTTGCGATCACGCGCCCGGTTGCCCGGATCAAAGAGGCGATCGAACGTATGCGGAGGCTTGACCTGTGAAACTCCCCCACCATCTCACCATCAAAGACCACCACCTGTGTATCGGGGGGCATGACTGTGTGAGGCTCGTACAAGAGTACGGCACCCCACTCTATGTGACAAGCGAGGACCGGGTGTGCGAGCAGTTTCTGCATTACAAAGAAGCGCTCTCCCACCAGTACCCGAAAGTGCAGGTGCTCTTTGCGGCAAAGGCAAACGGTAACCTTGCGCTGATGCGTGTGCTCGCGCAGTTGGGCGCGGGAGCGGATGTCTTCTCGGCAGGGGAACTCCATCTTGCGCTCGAAGCCGGCATGCGCCCGGAAAAACTGCTCTTTAACGGCAGCTCAAAAACGCCGGCTGACCTCAAGCTTGCCGTGGAGAAAGGAGTGAAGATCTCGGTGGACTCGCTCGATGAACTCCACCAGCTCGATGCAATAGCAAGAGCAGCCGGAACAATTGCAAAGATCGGATTCCGGGTAAACCCGGCGCTCGAAGTGCCGACTCACCCCAAGATCGCCACCGGTCTTGCAACAAGCAAGTTCGGGATACCGCACGAGAAGATCCCTGCTGCATACGCTGAGGCGCTTGCCTGCAAAAACGTAAAACCGGTTGGCATCCATTGTCACATTGGCTCCCAAATCCTCGATGTTGAACCGTTCGTCCGCGCTGCTGAAGTGATGGTGCGGATCGCGAAGGAACTTACGCATATGGGCGTGCAGCTGGAGTTTGTCGATCTCGGGGGAGGACTCGGCATTCCCTATCACCACGACACCGATCCGGCTCCCACACCGGAAGACTATGCCAAGAAGGTGGTGCCGGTGTTTAAAGCCGGAATGGCAGCATGCGGGATTACTCCAGAACTCTGGGTTGAACCGGGTCGTTTTCTCGTGGCTGACTCGACGGTGCTCCTCACCCGGGTCAATTCAACGAAAATGACCCACAAAAGTTTTGCCAATGTCGACGCGGGGTTCAACCTGCTCATCCGCCCCGCAATGTATGACTCCTACCATGAAGTGATCGTGGCAGGCAACGCGGATGCCGCAACAACAACCGAATGCACCGTGACCGGTCCCATCTGCGAGACCGGCGACATCCTTGCACCGGACCGGAAGCTCCCGAAGTTCGCTCTCGGGGATATCCTCGCAGTGCTTGATACCGGTGCGTACGGCTATGCGATGTCTTCGCAGTACAACAGTCGCCCCCGCTGCCCGGAGCTCCTCATTAAAGGGTCACAGGTAGCGCTCATGCGGCGCGGTGAGACAATAGCAGATATCACCGGCACCATGCTGCGCCCACCCTGGCAACGGTGAGTCGGGAGGTGCAGTTCCGTGCTCTTCCATTACGCGCTCGTGGACGATCTCATTACAAAAGAGGAGTTCGAACAGCGCGTAGAAACAAAGATGGATGAGTGTGGCGATCTTACCGATGAGCCCGACGCAGCGCTGCTCGTTGTCGAAGCGCTGGGCAGGAAACACGTAAAAATCCGGGAACTGTCCGGAAAATCCAGTCTTTTTTCGTTTTTTGGTAAAGTTGTGGATAAGACTGACCCCCGTGAATTTGACCGTAATGACGGGGAGAAAGGCTGGGTTGCCACACTTCTTTTAGGGGACGAGACCGGAACGGTTCGCATCGTTCTGTGGGATGAGAAAGCCGGTGCAACACTCGAAATCGAAAAATGGGATGTGCTTGAGGTTATCGGCAGGCACCCGGGACGGGGCGGAAAGGAGATCTATGCACTTGCCCTGCGAAAGGCAGGTTGCGAGATTGCATATGATCCGAAGGTGAATGGCAGCGGGTTTTTGAGCCTGTCAACAGAGCCCGTGACACTGGATGTGCTCCTGCTCGAAACCGAACCGCCCCGCACCTTTACCCGTAAGGATGGCAGTACAGCCGGGATGGTTGAAGCGGTAATCGGGGATGCACAGGGCACTGCCCGGCTCGTTGCATGGGCTCCGGAACTTATAACCGGTCTCCCGGTCGGGGCTTCAATTCATATCACCAGTGCTAAACCCAATGACCGTAATGAGTGCCGGGCGTACAGTATCGATGAGAAGAGTACTGTCACTACTACAGATGTGCAGATCACGGTGCCATTTACGCATCTTGCTTCAGTCAGCGACACGGGGATCTACTCCGTGCAGGGGGAGGTGAGGACTGTGCTGGAACCACGGTCGTTCACCTCACGGGATGGTTCCCTGTCATGGGTAAGAAACCTCTGCCTGGGTGACGCAACTGAAGAGTTGCGGGTCGTGCTCTGGGGGGAAAAAGCTCTCATCCCCATCCATGCCGGTGACCGGATCACGGTCTACCATGCACGCGCCAAGCCCAACCGGTCCGGGGAGATTGAACTGGGTGCCGGGAGGGGGAGTTGCATTAGGGTCCCGGAAGAAAAGACGCATGAGATCGTCTTTTGTGGGACGATCATTGCCGGAAACGGGTGTACGTTTGTCGATAACGGGACTGACCGGTACCTGGTGGAGGGAAACTTCCCGCATGGCAGCCATATCCGGATCAGCGGAATGCTTTCAGGAAACCGGATACAAGTCCTGCAATCGGAGCGGGTGGAGCGTACAGCAGATGAAATTACGTCGCACATCACACGGTTACAGGAGCAGTTTGCAACATAATGATCACTTTCACCCCCCGCTCGGACACACCTTATAAGCACGAGTTTGAAATGTTGTTATGCCATAGGAGATGTGCAAGAAATGGCTGAAAAAGCATTAGAAATTGAAGATTTACCAGGCGTTGGTCCGAGTACCGCAGATAAACTCCGTGAAGGCGGTTACCTCTCAGTGGAGAGCATTGCCACCGCATCACCGGCTGAGCTGTCCGAAATCTCGGAAATCTCCGAGTCCACTGCAAAGAAGATCATAAAAGCGGCACGGGAATCCGCAGATATCGGCGGGTTCAAGACGGGAAAAGATATCTTCGAGCAGCGAAAAGACATCAGGAAACTCTCGTTCCGGGTGCCTGAACTGGATGCCCTTTTGGGCGGCGGATTGGAGACACAGGCAATCACCGAGATGTATGGTGAGTTCGGGTCCGGTAAGAGCCAGATCGTCCACCAGATGGCGGTCAATGTGCAGCTCCCTGAAGATCAGGGGGGACTGAACGGCAGCGCCATCTACATCGATACCGAGAATACTTTCCGCCCGGAGCGTATCGAGCAGATGGTAAATGGGCTTGAACTCGATGATGTGCCGGATGCCCAGACGTTTCTGGATCATATTCATATCGCACGGGCGCACACGTCCGATCACCAGATGCTCCTCATCGACAACTCGCGGGATCTCGCCAACGAATTAAAAACAAGCGATAAACCGGTGAAACTCTTCATCATCGATTCGCTCACCGCCCACTTCCGGGCTGAGTACGCTGGACGCGGAACGCTTGCCAACCGGCAGCAGAAACTGAACCGGCACATGCACGAACTCTTCAAGCTCATCGATGAGCACAATGGTGTAGGGCTCGTGACAAACCAGGTGATGTCAAACCCGGCGGTCTTCTTCGGGGACCCGACAAAACCGATCGGGGGCAACATTGTTGGTCACACCGCAACCTTCCGTCTCTACTTAAGGAAGAGCAAAGGCGGCAAGCGCATCGCGCGTCTCGTCGACAGCCCCAATCTTCCGGAGGGTGAAGCACCATTCATGGTTGAAGAGGCAGGACTTAAGCCGTGTTAAGAGCACTCCTGACCGATATCGACGGGACGTTAACCGATCCAACCCGCAGGATCAACCTTGGTGCCATCGAAGCGATTCGTTCCCTCGTTGATCAGGGTATCGAAGTAGTACTTGCGAGTGGCAATGTCACCTGTGTCATGGATGGCATCTGCCGGATGATCGGTACCAACGGTACTCTCATTGCAGAGAATGGAGGGGTGTTCCGTATCGGATATACCGGTACTCCCCATATTTTTGGCGATCAGGCTGTCTGCCGGAGAGCGCTTGCTGTAGTACAGGCACACTACCGGACCAAAGGTGTTGAACTTCAACTCTACAGCCCCACCTACCGGTCCAGTGATCTTGCATTTGCCCGGACGGTACCGACAGATGAAGTAAGGACGATCCTCGCAGATCATCCGGTGCAGGTGATCGATACCGGTTATGCGATACACTTGCAGGTACCGGGTATCAACAAAGGAACAGCGCTTGTGGCACTTGCCGCTGACATGCACCTCGTGCCATCAGATTTCCTTGCGATTGGCGATTCCACAAACGATCTCCAGATGCTCGAAACTGCAGGAATCGGTGTAACTGTGGCAAATGCTCATCCAAACATAAAGGCAGTTGCGCAATACGTAGCAGAAAAAGAGTATGGGGATGGATTTGTCGAAGCGATCAAAAAGTATGAACCTTATTTTCGCGCGAGAAAGCGATCGACCACAATATAATCCTTGACATCCTTCACCGCTTCAAACGGCACGATGAGCAATTTGTCATCTTCCATCCGGAACCCATCGGTAACAAAGGTCTGATCTGGGTGGATGATCATGTCAAGAACCTGCCCCGAATCAAAATCGACCCTGATGTTCTTGAGCGTCCCTATAAGCTTCCCGTCATTGCTCATGATCTTTTTTCGTGAGAGGCTACGGGCAAATGTACGTGACATAAAAAAAATGACGATTTATAAATATTTAAAGTGTTCTAAAATGGTGAAGCATTATCCGTTATTTTACCGATTGTTTTCACAATTTCAGTATTTGGACAGTTCCGGCGCCGATGGCATAGTTTGGAGCGCCGGGTTATAAGCACATGCGTCCATCGGGTTTTTTCTGTTTTGGTTGAACAGATTGATAAACCGGGCTGCAACTCCCTGTGATGTAGGAGAATATTCACGGGTTGCCGACAAAAATCCAACAGGAATGGGAACCTAGGGAAAAACCGGATGCCACTACAACGAGGGGAATACCCGTATGATATCCGTCTGGGTGATGATGCCAACCGGTTTTCCATCCTCGACCACGATCAGGCGCCCGATCTCGCGTTCCTTGAACCGCCGGATCACCTCAAAGAGCCGGGTATCGGACGGGGCTTCAACTACATCCGTTGTCATCACGGCAGAGATCTTCGTTCGGAGAGTGAGCCCGTTATAGAGCGCCTTTGTGATATCGCTCATGGTGATGATCCCTCCCATTTTCTCGTTGTCGATTACCGGTGCGCCATGGATATGATGCTGGTTGAAGAGCGCAATTGCGTCTTTTAAGGTTTCTGTGCTCTTCAACACAAAGAGGGGACTCGACATATAGTGCTTGATCGGTTTTTTGGGAAGCGAGATCATCTCGGATGTGGCGATAAGGAGCGCCTGCTTCGTCTCATCCTTGCCGAACACTTCCCCCCGGATAAGGAGTTTATTGACGGGCGTGGGACCGATCGTGATCTGGTCACCGATCTCGAATATCTTGGCACTGCCAACGAGCTTGATCATCGCATGGCAGACATCCGGGTGACAGAGCGTAGTGAAATCGATCTCCTGCACATGCGCCCCTTTCACTTCCTTTCCATCCCGGCTGATCCGCACGTCATAATCTCCCCCGGTGGCGTTCAGGTTCAGCTCATTATAGGCAAGGCTCGTGGGGGTGTACCCTCCTTTCGGTCCGGGCACGCCATCAACAAGCCCAATCGCTTTGAGCGCCTGCATCTGGTTCCGCACCGTGCCGGGGTTGCGCTGAATCATGTCGGCAATATCCTCCCCTTTAATGGAGTGGGACTCCCGGTGGTAGAGCGTAATCAGGGTGATCAGGATGTCTTTTTGGATCAGAGACAAGTCCATAACGATAAGACGTTATAACGCTCTATGAATATATAGGTTTGAGTTTTGTGGAATTCGAAAAGATGCCAACGGTGCCCACTGCGGACGAGATCCTTGACCGGAGTTTCCGCCGTGCAGCAAAGAAGATGAAAGAGAAACTGAATAAAGATCGCGCCAATGAAGAGTTCGTCCGGGCGGTTGGGGCAGCAATCCATGACCGTCTTGTTTATATTATCAGGGGATTTCCGGAATTTGATAAGATCCCGCCTTTTTACCGGGAGTTAGCGGAGATCCTCTACGGAATTGATAAACTAAAACAGTCACTTGGAGCAGTTGGTTGGGCAGCGAAGCATACAAAGATGGTCGGCAACCAGCTTGCGATCCAGTCAAGGCATTCTGCTGAGACACTGATATTGAGAAAACGGGCGGTTGCCCGGCTCGCTTCAATGGTTCACCAAATCGATAAGGACCTTCGGTTCTTAAACGAAGTACGAAACGTGCTCCGGCAGTTACCGCACGTAGAGGATGCATTCACCATCGTGATCGCCGGTTACCCCAATGTCGGGAAATCCTCGTTTATCAAAATTGTATCATCAGCCACACCCCAGATCGCGTCATACCCGTTCACGACCAAAGGGATCATCGTTGGTCACCGTGACGAAGGACGCGAGCGGATCCAGTTCGTTGATACCCCGGGCATCCTCGACCGACCCGCTGATGAGCGCAATGCCATTGAGAAGCAGGCACTCTCCGCGATAATGAACGTGGCGCATGTCGTGCTTTTCATCCTCGACCCATCCGGGCACTGCGGGTATCCGATGGATATGCAGCTCCGGCTGCTCGAAGAAGTGAAAGGCATGATCACCGTGCCGGTTGTTGTCGTGGCGAACAAATCGGATCTCGGTACAGTTGCCGGCTATCTTTCGATGTCAACAGAAACAAATGAGGGAGTTGACCAAGTCTTACACGAGATCCTGGCTTTCAAACCCGCGTTTACAGAGCGCCGACAAGCACAGCTGCAAGAAGAAAACCAATAATTGTACCGCCATTCAATGGCGGAAGACCTGCCTGTGGGCGTCCGGATGTGACGAAATACATAAGCACGGAGAGCC
>JAPKXU010000134.1 GCA_026394655.1 Methanoregula sp.
TTCTTTTTATTGCAGGCGATTGGATAGTAATTAGAGGAAGCTATGGTTGACGTCGGGATCCTGTTACAGATACTCTTTTGGGGGATCTATGCCGGCTGCATCTACATCCTGCTCGCCACGGGTTTAAACCTTATCTTCGGCGTGATGAAGGTTGTCAACTTCGCGCACGGGGAGTTTTTAATGATCGGTGCATATATCACCGCTACGGTCTTTTTTTTCACCGGGATCAACCCGTACCTGATCATCCTCGTGTCCATGCTCGTCCTTATCGGTATCGGCGCTGTAGTGGAACGGCTCTGCTTCCGCCCCATTCTCGGGACGAGCAAGTTAAACGAAATATTCCTCTCGATCGGGCTCATCTATATTATTCAGAATGCGACTGCGATGATCTGGGGCGATGAATGGCAGAGCATCAAAAGTCCCTACGAAGGGATCACTGTCCCGCTCGGATCATTAAACGTCCCCCTCGACTACATCATCATCATGGTCCTGACCGCAGCGATCCTCTGTGCCCTGTACCTATTTTTGAAGAAGACAACGATCGGCAGGGAAATGCGGGCAACGAGCCAGAACCGGAAGGGCGCGATGCTTGTGGGCATCAACGTTGAACGGATGGATGTGTTGAGTTTCGGGATCGGGTGTGCGCTCGCAGCAGCGGCTGGAACCCTGTGGGTTGTGAGCGGGCAGGTTTTCAACCCGTACATGGGATCGATCCCGGCGGTGAAGGCGTTTGCCATTATTATTCTCGGAGGACTAGGCAGCATTCCCGGGGCTATTATTGGGGGCTTGATCTATGGGATTGCCGAGAACGGTGCTGCGTTCCTTTTAGGCGGCGTATGGAAGGATGCGATCTCGTTTGTAATCCTGATTGTCGTGCTTGTGGTGAGACCAACGGGACTGTTCGGGGAATCAGGGGAGTGAGCGAGGATGAATTTCAGCCGCGATGAAATCCTCCGGTATAGTACCATTGCGGTGGTGGCTGTTGCAATTGTATGTCCCTTCATATCCGGGAACATGTATCTCCTGAACCTGCTCTCGCTCCTCCTGATCTTCATCATCTTTGCTTCCGCGTGGAACCTGCTCGCCTATTCCGGGCAGGGCTCCCTTGGGCACGCGGCATTCTTCGGTATTGGGGCATATGCATCGACCCTGATCGCTGTACAGAGCGGCATCTCCCCGTATGTCACGATCTTTATCGGCGCCGCAGTAGCTGCATTTGTCGGTGTCCTGATCGGGCTCACCTGCGTCCGGCTGAAAGAGTGGTTCCTTGCGATGGTGACGTTCGGGTTTGCGATCATCGTGCAGACCCTGACCGTCAGCATCCTGGCGCCAATGACCGGTGGCTGGGACGGGATCGCCTCCCCCCGGCTCCTGAGCCCGAATATTCCCGGGTACCAGCTGATCGAGTATTATTCGATCCTTGTCATCACCATCGCCTCCATCATTGCTATCTGGTGGATCATGAAGTCCCGTATCGGGCTGGCATTCTCCGCCATCCGGGAGAACGAGCTCGAGGCGCGTGCGTCCGGGATCAACCCGGTCCGGTACCGCCTGCTCGCGTTTGCCATGAGCGCGTACCTTGCCGGGGTGGCAGGTGCGATTGAGATCCACCACATTGGATACATCACTCCGGAGATCTACAATGTTGATATCTCGTTCTGGCCCGTGACATACGTGATCTTCGGCGGGCTCGGCACTCTTGCCGGACCGATTGTCGGGACGATTGTGCTCACGTTTATCTGGGAAAGTCTGAAGATGTTGGGGTTGACCTTCGCCCGGTATGTTATTGTCGGCGTGCTCCTGATCCTCGTGATCATCTTCCTGCCCAAGGGGCTCGTGGATCTGCCCAACCGGTTGCAGCAATGGTGGGAAAGAAGGAAAAAACATGAGCCGGATCCAGTGCCGGTAACGAAATGAATTTATATTATCCAGGATTTGTTTTGTAGAAAAAAATCCGGGGGTTTAAAAATTAAAAAAAGGAGTGAAAAGATATGCCACCCCATTGTGATACGGGAAATGGTCCCGTTGTTAAATCGGCGATAAAGGCACTGGAAACGGGGAATCTCAATTATGTACTGATCTGGATTCCAAAAGAGGCAGAGATTGAACTCAAAGGGATCTTTGAGAAAACCCTGCGTGCGAGAAAAGCCGGGAAGGATGCGCAGGAAGTTGCCGATGACTGGTTCTTCGCAAATACCATCCGGCTCCACCATATGCCGGAATGTCAGTCTGCCGGTCGTGATATCACCGATCGCAAAGATACAGAAGATGAACTGCTAAAAAAGAACGAGGAGATCAATACCGCGTTTGAAAAGCTCACCGCTACAGAAGAAGAACTCCGTATTAATTACGACCTGCTCAGTCAAAAAGAGCAGGCGCTGCGGGAGAGTGAAGAAAAATATCGTCTCCTGACCGAAGTAACTGATGATATCATCTATATGATCGATGTGCAGGGCGCGGTCACTTATATCAGTCCCCGGATTTCCCGGTACGGTTATAAACCTGAAGAGATCATCTCCCGGAATTTTACTGAATTTCTTGCAAAAGAAGATGTGCCGAAAGTTGTGGCAGATCTAAAAAAAGCCATATCAACCCATCAGTCAATTGTGACAACATTAAGGCTACACGATAAAGCCGGGAATCTTCACTGGATGGAAGATAACGGGACACCCGTTTTTAATACATCAGGATCCGTGGTTGCGGTATCCGGTATTCTGCGCGACATTACCGTTCGCAGGAAAGCGGAGGAAGCACAGAAGGAGAGTGAAGAGACATTCCGTGCAATGGTGGAACAATCGGGTGAGGGTATCATCATTGTGGATTTTTCCGGAATGCGTCTGTTTGCAAACCGCAGAGCCGGGGATATTATCGAATACCCCTCGGAAAAGAGGATGACCGGAACTTTCAATGTGCTTGAAATTATCGCTCCGGAATTACGGGCGAATGCAATCCGCGATTTTCTCCAGGTTTCACGCGGGATCGACAGCTATCCGGTGAGTTATAAAATTATCACGCTTGAGAAAAAGGAGAAATGGATCGAGTGCATCGGCAAAAAAATCTCCTATAAAGGCTCACCTGCCATGCTTCTCTCCTTCCGGGACATTACGGAGCGCAAGAATACCGAGGCTGCGTTCCAGACTATGGTCAGGAGCATTGTAGGCACAACCGGGCTCAATTCGCTCCAGAAAATTACAGAAAACGTCAGTTCATGGCTGGGAGCCGAATGTGTGATGGTCGGAGAGATCCAGCCCGACAGACAGACGGTCAGGGTCTTGTCCATGCTCCTTGACGGAAAGGAGGTCCATAATTTTTCCTATGCCCTCAAAGGAACCCCCTGCGACAATGTTGCGGAAAAGGGATTCTGCCTGTACCCTGATAATGTCATCCAGCTTTTCCCGGAGAGCAAGGACCTTGTTGAACTCAATATACGGGGATACATTGGCACTCCCCTGCGGAATTCTGCGGGGCAGGTAATGGGGATTCTCTGTGCACTTTTCCGGAGCCCTGTTAAAACTTCCCCAGCAGTGCAGGAGATCATGAACATTATCGCGGTGAAAGCTGCCGCAGAGATCGAGCGCAAGCGGGCAGAGGAAGCACTGTGGGAGAGCGAGATCCGGTTTGACCAGTTAGCTGAGCAGAGCAACACTATCGCCTGGGAAGTGGACGCCCGGGGTCTCTACACCTATGTCAGCCATGTGTCTGAGATCGTTTGGGGCTATCGCCCGGACGAACTGGTGGGACGGATGCACTACTATGATCTGCATCCCGAATCCGGACGTGAGGCGTTCAAGACGGCTACCTTCGCAGTTTTCGAGCGAAAGGAACCGTTCCGGAATCTGGAAAACACGATACAAGCTAAGGATGGTCGCGAGGTGTGGGTCTCTACTAATGGCATACCCCTACTGAATGCCGATGGAACCCTGCTGGGCTACCAAGGCAGTGACACCGACATCACCGAGCGCAAGTGGGCAGAAGAAGCACTCCGGGAAAGCCAGCAAAATCTCGCAGAAGCAATGGATCTGGCAAATTTGGTGAACTGGGAGTTTGATGTCAGGACGGGGATTTTTACCTTTGATGACCGGTTCTACGCCATGTACGGCACCACTGCGGAGCGCGAAGGTGGAAACCAGATGCCGGCAGAAGTGTATACCAAAAAGTTCGTTCACCCTGACGAAATAACAGTAGTGGTCGAAGAAGTGAATAAAGCTATAACTGCCACAGACCCGAACTATGTTTCACAGGTCGAGCACCGGATTATCCGAGGGGATGGTGAGATCCGGCATATCATCGTCAGAATTGCAATCACGAAGGATGCAGACGGTCGGACGATCAAGACCCATGGTGCGAACCAGGATATCACCGAGCGCAAGCGGGCGGAAGAGGCGCTCCGGGAGAGCGAGAAGCGGTACCGTTCTCTTCTGGAGCATGTACCGGATCCGATCCTCGTACACCAGAATGGCATCATCCGGTACATGAACCCGGTGTCGTTAAACACGCTGGGGTACACTTCCAATGAAGCGCTCAACCGGAATATCATCGACTTTATCGCCCCGGAATATCACGAGCGGGTTGCAGACGCAGTGAGCCGGAGGATAAACGGTGAACCTGTCGAGCCATACGAGATCGAGATCTTTAACCGGGCGGGAAAACGGCTGACTGTCATCGTCAACGGTAGCCCGATCGAGTTTGAAGGGGCGCCTGCAAGTCTGAACGTGCTTGTCGACATCACCGAGCAGAAGTTGCTGCGTGATGCGGTGCAGTTGGCGAATAAGAAACTGAACCTGCTCTCAAGCATCACCCGGCACGACATCATTAACCAGTTGCTCGCGCTGAATGGATATCTCGAACTCTCGCGGGACCTCATTGGCGATCCCGTGAAACTTGAAGAGTACATCACAAAGGAACAGAACATCGCAAGCACCATCGAAACCCAAATTCTGTTCACGAAGGACTACCAGGACATGGGCATCAAAGCGCCGAAATGGCAGAATGTGCATAAGAATGTTGGCATGGCGAAAGAGAGCCTGCCCCTGCGGGGAATCGCCGTTGAAATCGACAGCCCGACCCTTGAGGTGTATGCCGATCCGCTCTTCGGGCGGGTGTTCTACAACCTGATCGACAACGCGCTCAGGTATGGCGGCGAGCGGATGACCGCGATCCGCTTCTCGTTACGGGAGTCAGATAGCGAGCTTATGATCGTCTGTGAGAACGATGGCGTTGGTATTCCGGCGGACAAGAAGGAGGCGATCTTCAACCGGGGATATTTCAAACATACGGGGTTTGGGTTGTTCCTTTCCCGTGAGATCCTTGCGATCACCGGGATTAAAATCGCAGAGACGGGAGAGCCGGCAAAAGGGGCACGGTTTGAAATAACGGTGCCGAAAGGAGATTACCGGTTCACCGCGACCGGGGGAAAATAAACCGGAAAAATAACGGGTGCCGGGAAATCACCCCTCTCTTACCAGCCACCTATAACACTACTGGCACAAACTCGTATGAGTATCCGCATCCCAGAACACCAGGAAATTCCCGGGCAGGCTGCGGGTCTATGACACTTTGAGAGAAACAACGGTGATGCTCTCACTTTCCGAACAGATTGCAAAATCATTCGCATGACGCACGTTAAGAAAAACCACGCTTGACCTTACCCTCTCCGAACACAGCACGCCCGAGCGCCTCATTGCCGGCATTGGTGCGGGGCTGCCCCTCTGGATTGATGCGGGTGATTGTGCTTGTCGTTTTGAAGGATTCGGCGTAAGTGCCGGTAGTTTTTTTCGGGGTGGTGTCCGGATGCGGATGATATCCGAAAGAAGATCCTAAACATAAGCCGTTCCCCCTCAATAAGCATGTTAGGGTGCGGTTGGATCAGTGGATATGCAGTTAAAGCAGTAATGTGATTTAAA
>JAPKXU010000063.1 GCA_026394655.1 Methanoregula sp.
AGCCTGCGGGCAAAGCACCGTATCAGTGTTGCAGGAGGTGCCACCATTCACGGGAATGTCGAAGGCGGCGGAACAGTCTTTGTGAAAAAGGGCGCCCATATTTTAGGGGATGTCATTGCAAAGTCCCTCACACTCCACGAGGATGCAAAGATTGACGGCACTATCGAAGCCCCGCACGGGTTGCGGATCGAGCGTGGTGCATGACGGTAAAGGAGATCCTTGGAGTAGACGAATTCACGTTTGTTGAACCCTCGTTTTCGGCACTGGCGGAACCGGGATACACCGCACTGCTTCTCGAAGGTGAATGGGATGAAGGGCGCATGCTCCTTGATGAGAATGAAGAGCCGATTGCAGTGGCATTCCATGATTCCCTTGGTTGGGTGGGGGGCTCGTTTTTGTACAGGAACCTGATTGTCCCTTTAATCGAACGGTTCGAGGAGATGAATGGCGAGATCTTCCAGGAGGACCGGGCAGTCTGGGCGAGTGCGGTGCGGGAATATTTCTCGGAAAAACTCCGGCAGGAGACGCCCCCTGCATTCGATGACTTGAACCCGGTGAGAATGGGTATTCTTTCTTCCGTTCTCACCCGTGCGTGGGGCAGGGGTTCCGGTGAAATTTGTATCGACTGCGGGTGCGGGTCGGGAGTGGGATCGCTCGTGCTCCGGCAGCTGGGATATACTCCGCTCTCGTTTGACAACGATCCGTCACTTATCTCGCGGGGACTTCTCGAAGAACGGCTCAAACCCGCAGAGACGATGTGCCTTGATGCTACCCTCGCCTCCGTTTATCTCGATCCGGTACCACGGGGCATCGGTATCATGATGGGGGAGATCAACACATTTTCACGCGAGATGTGGGAGCGGATCGTGACAGAACTGTTCTCGATTACCCGTGAAACCCTGATCACAGTGGGTACTGAAGAAGAGGCACAGCTCATCCGTACCTGGGGAGACGCCCACAAGAGAGTTGTCGATGTGCAGGAAAGCCCCGGCGATTCATTCTATGATCACTGGGTCTGTATTGCTCACGACGAAAACCGGTGAACTGATCCCGGCGACTCGCCCGTATCCTCTCTTCTGTGAAAACCGGCCCGGGATTTTAAGCTGCGGGTGATCCCGTCAAAAATCCCGCAGATCCCTGTCCGGCTCCGGTACATAGTGAGAGCCGTCCCCGGTGGATTTTGACGATGGTTGATGGATCATCCGTTCCCAGAGTACGTCTGCCACTGCATCGGTCATTTTTTCCCGGAACCATTCCTTGTCTGTTTTCATGCCATGCCTCGTTTTCGGTACGGGATGATTGGTATGCAATTCTATTAAATGTATGCATTGTATACTCTCAATACAGTGACTATAAAATGTAGCGATGTGATATATTGTTATACTGACATGAAGAATGAAAAGAAATATACCTCGATCCGGCTGACAAAGGATACAGTGAAGCGGTTGCAATCGAGGGGCGGATTCAATGACAGCTATGAATCCATAATTAAAAACCTGCTCGATAAAACCGAATCAGGGAACGACACCAGATAACGTGTGAAGGTGCGTTCACAAAATAACAAAACGGGAAAAAATGCGTGACGAAATAACGGTGTGGTAATTGGTATGAGTTCGGTCCTCCTCGCGATCATCCTTATTGTGGCAATTCTTGCCATCGCGTACTTCTTTGTAAAAAAATTCATGGTACTTCTCGTCAATGCGGTACTTGGGCTTATCTTTTTGTTCGTTTTAAATACACTTCACGTCATGCAATGGATCGGCAAGCCGGATCTCGGGTACGACCTTGCGACAATCATCATATGTGGAGTCGGCGGATTGCCCGGGGTGCTCGTTCTTGTCCTGTTGAATATCCTCGGGATAACCGTATAGGAAAAAAGTATTTTTTTAAAAGACATTTGCCTCTGAATAGACCATTACCTGGTCCTGTTGGATCTCGTAAGGTTTGATCTCACGGGAGTGGGCGGACATCCGCATCTTCACTACTTCGAGAGCGAGATGGACGTCCGTGAGATCGCTGGGGCGGATATACCGGAGCAGGATCACCGTATCAGCGAGATACTCGATCAGGGCATGCCGGCTCGAGAAGACATTATCCTTGTCGGTCTCGGATGTCATCATGATGGTGCACGGTTTGTCCCGCAGACCCTCGATGAACCGGAACATCTCCTGCCGTCTCTCGGAGTCTGTTGGGAACAGGTCTTCAAAGAGCGAGATGGGATCGATGACCACTCTGCTCGCTTTCACCTCGCTGATCAGGTTCGGGAGCTCGTTTTTGATCCTGTTATTGGCAAGATTGAAATCTGTCGGATCGAGCTTAATGACAAAGAGGGCTTTGTTCAGGAACGGGGTGACATCCCAGCCTTTCATTTTCATGTATGTCATGATCCGATCTTCGCGTTCCTCAAGACTGATGTAGATCACGTGCTCCCCTTTCTTTAACCCGTCCCAGACAAATTCGAGGGAAAATGTGGTCTTTCCGGTACCATAGGTGCCGATGATGGCACAGATGCTCCGCTGGATCAACCCTCCCCCGAGCATATCATCAAGCCCGGCGATTCCGACATTGACACGTTCAGCGCTCATATGACCACCCGGATGTTGCTGACCTCAAAACCACCGGTGGCGGAGATCCGTACCGCAAATTTTACGAGATCGTGTTCTTCCAAGTGGGGCATCACTCCCCGGAACTTCTCAAAGTACATCACCCGTTGCCGGCGTGCACTCGCACTCTCTTCCCACTTGAAGAGAAGGACTGCATCGGCAATATCGGCAAGTTCCCGTTCCTGGACAGAATCGAGGATACCCTTACTGAGCAGGAGATAGGTTGTGACGTTCCGCTGTTTTGTCAAACGCTGGATACCCCGGAGGATTCCAGTCAGGTCCGTCCAGAGGTTGGGGATGTTCGTCTGGGTGGCAATATCCGTGATCGAATCCAGGATGACGATGCTGTCCGGCTCTGCCGTATTGAAAACTTTGGACACCCGTAAGAAGATATTTTCCCGGTCTGATCTTTTCTGGAGTCGGGTGAGGGTGTCGCTGCCGCTGTACCATCCGTCAGGTACGATGCTGCGATCGAAATAACAGCTCGACAGGTCTTCAAACTCTATCGCGGAAATGGATTCGGCAAGTCCGTTGGCAGGAAAAGATTGAATGATCTCGTGTATAACATCCTCTCTCATCCGGGTAAAGGTGACATACCGGATCTTTTTCGGCATGATAAGTCCAGGAGGTACAACACCTTTCATAAGCCCGAACGTGTTGACAATCGAACTGTATACAAACTCGTAGTTTCCTGCACCCATCTCCCCCAGAAGAAGAATAAGTGACCCGGGAGGAACCCCCCCGTCAAGAATGGGATCCAGTGTTGAGATCCCGGTTGGCATCCTCAGTTGTACGGTCTCTGGCATCTGGCACCCACGTCAAAGGCGATTAATAGGATTCGCAATTGAAACTCTCTTGGATAGTATGATAAAGATATCTGTTCTCTGGGAGAAAAGATGATCTTTAATAAATAAATGGACATTTGGCTGATATCAGCACAGCGGGCGTGTTACAAGATCGATCTTTTGTCGAGAGGGAAACTCTTGCAGTTCTCCCCGTCTGCAAATGCCCCGTTTTTCTTTCCGGAAGTGAGATTATGTAAAACACTATATATAGAATGATCTCCCGAACTATAATCCGGGAGAACGATATTCTTCGGGTAGGAATCAGGTATATGCGAATATCAGATTTTTTTAAGTCCATACGAAAAAAGACCCCGGCACCTCAAACGGAGCATGAAGCATCGGATCTATTCGAACCCATACCTGGATCATCTCCTGCAAAGGTATCTGAACTGTCGGGTAACGTAACGGAACCAGAACCTGGATTGGGGGACCTGTTGGAACCGTCGACTGCACCATCTCCTGCAAAGGTATCTGAACTGTCGGGTAACGTAACGGAACCAGAACTTGGATTGGGGGACCTGTTGGAACCATCAACCGGACCCGCTCTTGAAAAAGCACCAGAACCGTCCGTCCCTGTCAAGGAACCCGAAGCACCAGAACCAAAAAAATCTGATTATTCCTACCGGCGATATTTTCAGATCCTCAGAAAAAAAGAAAAACGCGTCATTGACGAATATGATTTTGAGAAGCATGGACCTCTCGTTGGAGGGGATCTACCAGAAGGCTACACGCTTATTGACCAGTACTGGATCGACGAGGGGAGATCTCTAGTCTACATCGCGCTCAATAACACAAGCAACCTGATGGAGTATCTCCTCTACGAACCTGTCCTCTCGAATTTCGAATATGAGTTGCTCGAACGTCTTCACGAGGATCTGCGGGATGTCCTGATCCTGACTTCTGATGAAATCAGAAAGGATCGTAAATTAATTCTTTTAGAAAAGATGATGGGACTCATCAATGAATATGGGCTTACTCTCGAACCCCTCACACTCTTTAAGATCGAGTATTACCTTATCCGGAATTTCCTCGGATGGTCCCGTATCGATCCCCTCATGAAAGATCCCCATCTTGAAGATGTCTCCTGTGATGGGAACCGGATCCCAATTTTTCTCTACCACCGGAAATATCGTAACATCAAGACCAATATTGCATTTGAAGCTAAAGTCTTAAACTCGCTCGCAATTACCCTTGCACAGCGCTCTGGAAAACACATCTCCACCGGCACTCCGATGCTGGATGCCACACTTCCTGAGGGCTCACGTCTTCAGCTGACACTGGGCACTGAGATAACAACACGGGGAACCTCCTTTACCATCCGAAAATTCCGGGAAGAACCGTATTCCCCGATCGAACTGTTAGAGTATGGCACATTCAACTCCGACGAACTCGCCTATTTCTGGCTAGCTATCGAAAACAACAAAAGCCTTCTTTTCATCGGAGGCACTGCATCCGGAAAGACAACTTCCTTAAATGCAGTTTCGCTCTTTATCCCCCCTATTGCGAAAGTCGTGAGCATTGAGGATACACGGGAGATTACTCTCTTCCATGACAACTGGATCGCGAGTGTGACCCGTGAAGCAATTTCCGAAGGCGGAAACGCGATCACCATGTTTGACCTGTTACGCGCGGCAATGAGACAGCGTCCTGAGTTCATCCTCGTCGGAGAAGTGAGGGGTGTTGAGGCACAGACACTTTTCCAGGCAATGAACACCGGGCACACTACTTTCTCCACAATGCATGCAGGGAGTGTCGATGCCGCCATTCACCGTCTCGAGAGTTCCCCATTGAACGTTCCGCGGAATATGATCCAGGCATTAAACATTATCAGCGTGCAGGCTATGATCTTCCACGGAACAGAGAGGGTCCGTCGTGTTCAGGAGATTGTGGAGATCGCGGGGGTCGATCCGGGAACCGGCAACCTGCGCGTCAATAATGTTTTTGTATATGACCCCATTCACGACCAGTTCGCATACACTGGCAGGTCCCAGATCTACGGAGATATCTCAGCGAAACGCGGCTGGACCCGTGAGAAACTTGATTCTGAAATCAATATCCGCAAACAACTCCTTGATGAGATGCGCAAACAGGGTATTATTGATTACATCTCTGCAGCCTCCCTCTTCCATTCCTTCAATATTGATCGGGAAAATGTGCTTGCCAATATTTCTGATTTGAAAAAGGTTCTGTAATGAAAGTCAGGAATTTTGTAAAAAAATGGATCCAGCGGAATCCCATGCGATACCAGGATCTTCACAACGATCTGGTAGCTGCACGGGTGGGGATGACTCTTGATGAGTACCTGTGGAGAGCGGTACAGATCGCACTTCTGACCGGTGTCCTGTTTGCGATTCTCGGGTTTTTTATCGGGACGTTTATCACCCTCACGATATCAATCGGGGCAGTTGGGATCTATAACATCTTTAATCTCCAGATCCCCACCACGTTCTTTAATGTCTCCACCCTCGTCTACATTAAATTCTTCAGCAGTCTCGTCGCGTTCATCGTGGGAACTTTCCTTGGCTATACCGTTATCCTCAAATTTCCGGGTATCGAGAAGTCGAGCCGTTCGATCAAGATCAACCTGACGCTCCACAACACCGTCGCCTATATGTATGCGATGCGGAAGGGCGGGGCAGAACTGATGGTGATCTTCCGTGCCTTGTCCGACAATGCAAACATCTATGGGGAGGTCGCTCTCGAGTTCCGGCAGGTAGTGAGAGATGCAGACTTTTTTGGTTATGACGTCGTCTCCGCGATGCGCCATCTTACAGAAACAACTCCCTCTGAAAAACTGAAAAACTTCCTTGAAGATCTCCTGTCCATTATTGAGAGCGGGGGAAATATGTCGGATTTTTTCGCGAACAGGGTACGGATGTACCAGGAAGAGGCACGATTTGAACAGAAACAGTTTTTAAATATCCTGTCACTCGTTGCTGAATCCTATGTGACGCTCTTTGTGGCAGGACCGCTCTTTTTGATCATCATCATGGTGGTGATGGGCATGATGGGGGGTTCTGCCGTCTTCCAGCTCACGATGGTGACCTATGCATTTCTCCCGATTGGGTCCGTCATCTTCATCTTATTGATCGACTTGATCTCAATAAAAGCCGAGACTACCGAGCGGTATATGAAGATGAAGGTGCTCCATGAATATTCCGATGTTCGTGTCGTTCAGAAGTGTGGCGAAGAGGCACACTTTAAACAGTTGAAACGGTATGACCGGATGAGGAACTTCATTCATTTCCTTAGGCACCCATTCGAGAGTTTTGTGATAAACGTGAACCGTACGTTTTTTGTAACGGTTCCCATTGCCATCCTGTATGCCATCATGGTACTCTGGACGGTTCCTCACTATGCGAATCTTGAGACGTATATCGATGTAATCGATGATCACCTGATTATCGCGCTGTTGATCGTGCTCATCCCGTATGCCATCTTCTATTCTCTTTATGCACGAAAAGTGCTGGCAATCCAGGGGTTGATACCGGATTTTCTTGAGCGGATGGCGGGAATCAACCAAGTGGGACTCACGATTGCCCAAGCTATCGGGATCATGGTGAACACGAACCTCGGGCTTCTCAGTTACGAGATCAAAAAGATCAAGTGCGACATGGACTGGGGGGCAAATTTTACCGAAGCCCTCATACGGTTTGAGGAGCGGATCAGTACACCCACGATTGCACGAACGGTCACCCTCATCACAAAAGCGAGCGAGATGAGCGGGCGTATCGGAGAAGTGTTGACGATCGCCGCGAGCGATGCCAACATGAGTGAAGTGCTGAAAAAAGAGCGCCTTGCCGAGATGTTCATCTACACGGCGATTGTCTATCTCTCGTTTTTGGTATTTATCTTTGTGATTGGTGTCCTCACCACTCAGTTCCTGCCTGTCCTTGCTAATGTAAATACAGCAGGTGTTCCGGCAACTGGAGCGTTAAAAGGACTCGGACAGGTTCCGGTTAAGACGATCGGGCGTCTTTTGTACCATGCGTGTCTCGTGCAGGCAATCTTCTCGGGACTTATCGCGGGGCAGATGGGTGAATCTTCAATCTCTGCCGGTGTCAAACATTCATGTGTTCTCCTCATCATCTCGCTTATCACATTCAATTATTTCCTCGTAGTGCCTGGTTGATCGAACCGGTTCGGTAATGATCGACAAGATGAATTTCAGGAAAGAGTCGAAAAATTCCCATTTTCGATACTCTTAAATAATCACATGAAGATTTCGTAGTGAGGTGATTGGAAGATGTGTACCGTAGGTGGACCCGTGGATATCGATCTCCCACCGGATCGCGTAATTGGAAAGGATTACCGGTGCAAGGAATGCGGCGAACGGTTCAAAGGGATTGGAAAACGACCGATGTGTCCCAGCTGCCAGTCAGAGTCTGTTACTGAACTATGAAGTATCCCCTCGAAGACGAGATGCTGCTTGTCAGGGGAAGCAGTTCTTTTTTACTTGCTGGCAGGGTAAAGACCTGCTTTTCGCTCTGTATTGAGACAACTCATGATGAATACTGCCAGACGCTCTCTTCCAGTGATCTGGTTGTCGTTTCTGCACCGGAAGGAGGGGAATTGGAACCGGCTGTGATGCTCATCGAATTGGTCCGGACGTACCGCATGCCGTTACTAGTACTCCCGAAGGATCACCCGGGATCGCGAAGGATCGCGTACGTGGTTTCGGCAGGTGCGGAGATCCAGACCAACTGCGCCATCATCAGGGGGACGCATCCCGAGCAGCACCTGATCTGTGCATCAGATGAACTATCCGGTTTACATTTGCAGGGATATGGGGGCGGTGTCGAAATCACCCCGGATCCAGAAAATCTGGTGGTCACGCGGGTAATGTGCGGGATAAAAGCGGAGTCGAAATGAAAACCGACCTGATGTCCGCGTGCTACAAATATTCAGCGGATTAAAAACAGCGAAATACATTTTCTCGGGAATCTCGTTTCTCCCTCCCCTCCTCCCCTTCAATAGCAGAGAATATCCAGAGTCTCAATGGTGTAAATTACAGCACCATGTTGACCCGCCATAGCGAGTATCTATCGGGAGTCTCTGGATTTTTTGCCGGGACCGGTTCCGGGTATTCTCATTGGGAAACCCTGCACCAGTGTTTACCCCTTGAAATACCCCGATCATTCTACGAATTGCCCAGCACAGGTCTCCTTCGCATTACACCTGTAACGTGGTCATAAATCCGGTGTAAAAGGCAAATAACAATACATATAAGGCTTTTTTTACCAAATATTGTAGTGCCGTGAGAGGAGGGTTGGATGAAAACTGAGGTCCTACAAGACATCAAGAAAACAGAAGAAGAGTACCAATCGATGATCAGTGCGGCTCAGGATGAGAAGAAGCGCAAACGATCTCAGGCTGAGCTTGAAGCTGATAATCTGATTACCAAAGCGCAGAGCAATGCAGAACAGTATAAAACGCTGAAACTGGAAGAAGCACGGCACCAGGCAGCTCTTAAGCACGCTGAAATTATGACTGCGGGCAGGCAACGCGCAGCGGCAATCCAGGAAAAAGGAAAGAAGAACCTTTCAAAGGCGGTGCAACTGCTGGTTTCGCGGTTTAAGGAGCAGCTGCATGTTAACGCCTAGGCAAATGAGCCGGCTGCTTATTGTTGCATCAAAAGACCGCATGGGTACGGTTGTAAATGAGCTTTATCGCCGTCATCTGTTTCACATCGAGGATTTTGTTGATCAGGCGAGTCCTGAGTATGAAGGTTTTAAGATCGGAACTCCTCTGGCAGGGGCAACCGAAGCTGCAACCGACCTCGTGAATGTCCGGGCGATTGAGAACACGTTCTCGATCGAGAGCGAAGCCATTGTGGCGAAGACGCGAGCCGCCCAGACGGATATGGTGGGAAGGATCGAGCATGAACTTCCTGCGATAACTAAAGAGGTTGAAGCGCTTACCGGCAGGCGTGCCCGTCTCGAGGCTGGCATAAAAGAGAATGAGCAGAAGATCGCCGAGATTACCCCATTTGCCAGCATTCCGCTGGACTTGGATCTCTATTATGGATATTCCCGGTTCGTTGTTTTTGCCGGCTATGTCGCACGCGATGTATCGATCGCAGTTCCGAACGAGAAGTTCTATCTTAAGGGCAAGAGCCAGAATTTCATTGTTGTGGTCGCGCCGTTAGAACACCGGGCTGAGGTTGAACGGGTATTACAGGAGGCGTCGTACCAGGCAGTTACGATCCCGGCAGAGTCAGGCACTCCCCAAAGCCGCATTGACTTCTATTCCGGACAGATCTCGGCAGCAAAAAAAGAGATCGAAGAGATCCAGGTAAAGATCGACGGGATCAAGCAGAAGCACGCGGAGTTCCTTGTTGCGTGTGAAGAGATCCTGAAATGCAAGGTTGAGCAGACCGAAGCCCCGTTGCGGTTCGCGACTACAAACGAGACATTCGTTGCGGAGGGTTGGGTGCCCACAGAGTCTGTCGCGGAAGTGACGCAGGCACTTGAACAGGCAACCGGGGGAAAGATCTTTGTCAAAGAACTTTCCGTCGATTACGAGCATGATTCCGTTCCGGTGGAGTACGACAACCCGTCGTTTGCCAAACCGGCACAGATGCTCATGGACGTCTACTCCCGACCGAAATACACGGAACTTGACCCGACACTAATGGTTTCGATCGTATTTCCCATCTTCTTCGGGCTGATCCTCGGGGATGTGGGGTACGGGCTGCTCCTTCTCGTGATGTCCTTTGGGCTCCGGAAGTTTATGACCGGGGACGAAGGCACCATGTTGCTTAAAGTGCTCCGGAATGCAAGCATATCGAGCATTTTCTTTGGGTTGCTTTACAGCGAATGTTTAGGATTCGCCCTCCCTTGGAGTCCGATCATGTTCAGCCGGCACCTTAAGATCGGTGCCCATGCAGTCGGACATGGTCCAGAAGTTCCCGAACTCATGATCCTTGCGATCTGGATCGGTCTTTTGCATATTACCCTCGGAAGGGTGCTGGGCATGGCAAACCATGCACGACAGGATCATGGCGCTCACCGGACAAAAGCGATCCTCGCAAACGCCGGCTGGATCTGTGTCATGTGGGGGATCCTCATGGTCATCTGGTCGATGGTGCCGATGCCGTATATGCCGAATTTCACTACATTGCCAAAGCTTGTTTTGACTTTAAATATTACAGCACTCATTGGTGTTGTGATGCTTGTCGCCGGAGTCCTGTTCATTGCACGGGAGTCTGCGCTTGAAATTGTTGAACTTCCAACAATCATCAGTCACGTGCTCTCGTATGCACGTATCGTGGCTGTGGGACTATCTTCAGTGGCAATTGCGATGGTGATCAACTTTATCGCCATCGGGATGCTCATAGAACCCCAGCTGAAGAGCCTCACGATCATCGGGGTGCTCTTTATTGTCATGGGTGTGGTCGTTTTCCTGATCGGGCATGCGCTGAACCTGGCGCTTGGCATTCTCGGGGGCGGTCTCCACTCTATCAGGTTGCATTATGTCGAATTCTTCACCAAGTTCTATAAAGGTGGAGGCAAGAAATACAGTCCGTTTGGACTTAAGAGAAGATTTACGGAGGATTGAAAATGGTAGATGTTCCAGTAGCAGCAGCAATTACAGATGTTGCATTAATGAACGCATCGCAGATGGGAATGAAGGCGCTTGGCGCCGGTATGGCAGTCGGACTGACTGGCATTGGAGCAGGAGTCGCCGAGATGGCAATTGGTTCTGCAGCAGTCGGTGCAACTGCTGAAAATAAAGATGTGTTCGGGCTTGTCCTGTTGCTCACCGTCATTCCGGAAACCATCGTTATCTTCGGGCTTGTCGTTGCGTTGCTGCTCATATTCTAAGCGTGGGGCAGACAATGGGACTGGAAGCCGTTGTTGAAGAGATCAGGGATAAGGGCAAAACAGAGGCAGAAAAGATCCGTGCCGAATCAAAACTGGAAGTGGACAATATCCTCCTGGAAGCCAACCGGCGGGTTGGAGAGATCAAGCTCGCTGCGGAAGCTGACTATGAGAAGCAGAAGAGCCATCTCATCGCACAGGAAGGATCAGCGGCAAACCTGCTCGTGAAGCGTGAGCTCTTAAACACGCAGAAGGCACTGCTGGTGCAAGTCTATGATACCACCCGCACGGAGATCGCCAATCTCCCTGAAAGCTTCCATCGGGAAGCCATTAAATTACTCCTTACCGAGGTGAAAAAAGAGGTTCCCGATGGGAAGATCCAATGCAATGCCCGTGATGTGGCAACACTGAAGTCGATTGTTGCCGGGCATCCGGAATTTTCCGGGTTCACCATCGGGGCTCCTGTTGATATCGATGGGGGAATTATCGCCGAAGGTAAAGGGGGCGAGTTGCAGGTTGACTACAGTTACCGCACATTCCTTGACAAAGTGTGGGAATCAAGGTTGAAGGATGCATCAGATATCCTGTTTGGCTGAGGAGGCACTCCGATGGTTGCAGTGAAAAGCGTCTTTGCACCATACATCTATGTCTGCACAAGGATGCGGGTACGAAAGTCAAAACTCATCCCCCACGAGGAGTACATGAGGATGCTCAACATGAGCCTCCCCGAGATCACCCGTGTTATCCAGGAGACAGAGTACAAACAGGAGATTGACGAGCTCGGGACGGTCTTTAAGGGTATCGACTTAATAGAAGTCGCCCTCTCGTGGAACCTTGCAAAAGAGTACCAGAAGATCCAGGAGATCACGCCCGGGAACTTAAAAGAGTTCACCCGCTCATACCTGCGGCGCTGGGATATCCAGAACGTCCTTACTATCCTGCGGGGCAAGATGCAAGGGGAGAAAGTCGGGAAGATAAAAGAGATCCTGATCCCCGCAGGCAGTCTTGACCGTGTTATGTTGGACCGTCTGCTGGCAGAAGAGAACCCTGAACGGATCATCGAAGCGTTAAAGGGCAACCGGATGTATCCGGTCATCGCCCGCGAGTATCCGGTTGCAAAAGAGAGTGGATCATTCTCCCATATGGAGAACGAGCTCTACAAGCAGTTCTTCTCAGAGATCATTGCAGAGGCAGAGAGCGGGATCAAAGGCGGGAACCAGTTCCTTGACTTTATCCGGTTTGATATTGACATAAGGAATATCAAGACCCTCTTCCGGCTGCGTGCGGATAATTTTGAGGAAGATGCACTAGAGATGTTTATCCCCGGCGGGGTTCTTACCGCAATGGATTTTGCCAGCTTAAACGCGATCCGTGACCCGGGTGAATTTATCGAAATGCTCAAAGTGCGGATAAGAAACAAGTTTCTGGTGACACTCCTGGACGAACTAAAAGGAGAGACTGCAGTACGCGATGTGGAAGTCCGGCTGACACGTGTGCAACTGGACCAGATGGAGAGCCTCTCAAAAAGGAATCCATTCTCGATTCATCCGATCCTCGTCTACCTTGAAAAGAAGAAGTACGAGGTCATCAACCTGCGGGCGCTCGCACGGGGAAAAGAGTCAAAGCTCCCGTCTGAGAAGATAGCGGAATACCTGGTGGTGTAGATGGAGATTGCAGTTATCGGAAACAGTGAGTTCATCCTCGGTTTTCGGCTTGCGGGTATCCGTAAGACGTATGCAGCTGAGAGCGATGAGAAACTCAACGAGTGCATCACCAGCGTAATGCAGGACGGGCAGGTCGGCATTCTCGTCCTTAACAGCAGCGATATGGAGCGTATCCCCCGCAGGCTTCGTGCAACACTGGATAAATCCGTCAAGCCGACAGTCATCGCGATTGGCGGTGAAGAGGAAGGAGGGTTATCCATGAGAGAGAAAATCAAGAGATCGGTGGGTGTTGATCTGTGGAAGTGAAGAACCAGAAGACAAAGGACCAAAAACAAGGAGTCCTCAAAAGAATCGCCGGACCTGTAGTGACGGCAGTCAATCTTGACGCCCACATGTATGATGTGGTGAAAGTAGGTAAAGAAGCACTGATGGGAGAAGTCATCAAGATCCAGGGAGACAATGTCATCATCCAGGTGTATGAGGATACATCTGGTATCAAGCCGGGTGAACCGGTAGTGAACACCGGATTGTCCCTCTCTGTTGAACTTGGTCCAGGACTTCTCACGAGCATCTATGATGGGATCCAGCGTCCCCTTGCCGTGCTTGTGGAGAAGATGGGCAACTTTATCGAGCGCGGTGTTACAGCGCCCGGGCTCTCCCATGACAAGAAATGGGGGTTTAAACCGCTCGTAAAAGCCGGTGACAAGGTCCAAGCCGGTTCCATCATTGGCGAAGTGCAGGAGACGAACATCGTTCACAAGGTAATGATCCCCCCGACCGCAAAGCCGGGAGTCATCAAGGCGATGAAGAGCGGGGAGTTCACCGTTGATGAGATCGTTTGCACCCTTGAGGACGGCAGGGAATTTCCGATGATCCAGCGCTGGCCCGTACGGGTGCCGCGCCCTGTCATGGAGAAGATGAACCCGACCATCCCGCTGATCACTGGTCAGCGTATTCTTGATGGTCTCTTTCCCATTGCGAAAGGCGGGACTGCAGCTATTCCCGGTCCGTTCGGGAGCGGGAAGACCGTTACGCAGCAGCAGCTGGCAAAGTGGAGTGATGCGGAGATCGTGGTCTACATCGGTTGCGGCGAACGCGGCAACGAGATGACCGAAGTGTTAACCGAGTTCCCGCACCTTGAAGACCCTAAGTCAGGCAAACCGCTCATGGAGCGGACGGTCCTTATCGCGAATACTTCGAACATGCCGGTCGCTGCCCGTGAAGCTTCGGTGTACACCGGTATTACCATCGCCGAGTACTTCCGTGATATGGGGTATGATGTCTCGTTAATGGCAGACTCAACCTCACGGTGGGCGGAAGCGATGCGTGAGATCTCCTCGCGTCTCGAAGAGATGCCCGGAGAAGAAGGATACCCGGCATACCTTGCCGCACGTCTTTCTGAGTTCTACGAGCGTGCCGGATTGGTCAAAACCTTAAACGGGGCTCGTGGGTCAGTGTCGGTTATCGGGGCAGTGTCTCCACCAGGTGGTGACTTCTCAGAACCCGTTACGCAGAACACGCTGCGTATCGTGAAGGTCTTCTGGGCGCTCGATGCAAAACTCTCCCAGCGCAGGCATTTCCCGGCGATCAACTGGCTGAACTCGTACTCGCTGTACCTGGACAGCCTCCAGGACTGGTACGACAAGGAAGTCTCCCCAGACTGGAACCAGATCCGGTCATGGGCGATGGGAGTCCTCCAGAAAGAGGCAGAACTCCAGGAAATCGTCCAACTGGTCGGTTCGGATGCGTTGCCAGAGACGGAGCAGCTGACAATTGAGATTGCCCGTATGATCCGTGAGATCTTCCTCCAGCAGAATGCCTACGATGCGGTGGACACGTTCTGTGACATGAAGAAACAGTACGACATGATGAAATCGATCCGCCTCTATTCCGATCTTGCGTATGCCGCACAGGTTGCTGGCGTGAGCCCGGCGCAGATCATCGCGATCAAAGCGAAGAACGAACTGCCGCAGATCAAGTTCATCAAGGACTATAAGCCCGAGCTTGCGAAGATCGAGAAGGATATGGATGCTGAATTCAATGCACTGAGGTCGGCAGCATGAAGGAATACAGGACGATCAACAAAATAGCCGGTCCGCTCGTTTTTGTCGAGAAGACTGAGCCGATCGGGTACCAGGAACTCGTGAACATTGTCCTTGCCGACGGCACGATGAAGCGCGGGCAGGTGCTGGATACAAGCGACGATCTGGTCGTTGTCCAGATCTTTGAGATGACAACAGGTATAGGCAGGGACAGCGGAGTCCGGTTCACCGGCGAGACGATCAAGATGCCGGTGGGCAGGGAGATGCTTGGGCGTATCCTGTCCGGTGGCGGTAAACCGATCGATGGTGGTCCGGAGATCGTGCCGGAGAAACGGCTCGATATTACCGGTGCAGCCATCAACCCCTATGCACGTGCCAATCCCTCGGATTTCATCCAGACCGGTATCTCGACCATCGACGGCACGAACACGCTCGTCCGTGGTCAGAAGCTCCCGATCTTTTCGGGTGCAGGTCTGCCGCACAACAACATCGCCCTCCAGATCGCACGGCAGGCAAAGGTGCCGGGTTCAACTGAAGGTTTTGCAGTGGTATTCGCCGCGATGGGTATCACAAAGGAAGAGGCAAATGCGTTCATGCAGGACTTCGAACGCACGGGCGCGCTCGAACGTGCCGTCGTGTTCCTGAACCTTGCAGACGACCCGGCTGTCGAGCGTATCATTACGCCCCGGCTTGCCCTCACCACCGCCGAGTACCTTGCATTCGAACTCGGGATGCACGTGCTTGTCATCCTCACGGATATGACGAACTATTGTGAAGCGCTCCGCCAGATTGGTGCTGCCCGTGAAGAGGTGCCGGGACGCCGTGGCTATCCGGGGTACATGTACACGGATCTCGCTTGCCTGTACGAGCGTGCCGGTATCATCAAGGGGCTGAAAGGGTCTGTGACGCAGATCCCGATCCTGACCATGCCCGGTGACGATATCACCCACCCAATCCCTGACCTGACCGGGTATATCACAGAAGGTCAGATTGTCGTCAACCGTGATCTGCACCGTAAAGGCATATATCCTCCCATCAACGTGCTACCCTCACTCTCCCGGCTGATGAACCTCGGTATCGGGAAAGGGCACACCCGTGAAGACCACAAGAAGGTCTCCGACCAGATGTATGCCGGGTATGCAGAAGGAAACGATCTCCGTGGACTGGTGGCAATCGTCGGAAAGGATGCGCTATCCGAACGTGACCGGATGTTCCTCGAATTTGCCGACCTCTTCGAGAACCGGTTCGTCCGGCAGGGATTTGATGAAGACCGGACGATCGAGAATACGCTGAACCTCGGCTGGGAACTGCTCTCGACACTGCCTGTAGAGCAGCTCGTCCGTATCGACCGTGAGTTAATCCAGAAATACCACCCGAAATTCCGAGCCGGAGCAAAGAAGGAGTAAGGAATCCATGGCGCTGCGTGATATCAAGCCAACCCGTTCTGAGCTGATCAACTTAAAACGGAAGATCCAGCTCTCGGAGCGTGGCTACAAGATCCTGAAAATGAAGCGCGATGGACTGATCCTTGAATTTTTCAAGGTGCTTGCGGAGGCAAAGGACACGCGGGGAGGGCTGCTGACCAAATACCAGCGCGCTGTCGAGATGATGGCGGTTGCGAACACCGTTGAGGGTGCGATTGGTGTGAAAGCAGCGGCATTGTCTGTTAAAGATGTGCCTGAGATTACCTTAAAAAGCAAGAACATCATGGGCGTGATAGTCCCGCAGATCGAATCGTCGAAGGTGAAAAAGAGTCTCGTTGATCGCGGGTACGGGGTGCTGGGCACCTCCACGGTCATTGATGAGACTGCATCTGCGTTCGAAGATCTCGTTGAATCGATCATCGAGAGTGCCGAGATCGAGACCACGATGAAACGCCTGCTTGATGAGATCGAGAAGACAAAACGGCGGGTGAACGCCCTTGAGTATAAGGTGATCCCTGAACTCACCGCAGCCCGGGACTTCATCAAGATGCGCCTTGATGAGATGGAAAGAGAAGAACTCTTCCGGATGAAGAAGATCAAAGCCCGGAGTACGGCGTAACTTAAAAGCAGAAGGTAGTGCGGATGCCTATCGGTACAATCAGGGAACTGGGGTGCAGTAACAAGACGGTGCTCCTACGGCTTGATCTCAACTCCCCCATCGACCCCTCCTCCCACCTTATTCTGGACGACAAGCGTTTCCGGGAACACCTTCCTACCATCCGTGCACTTTCTGATAGTCGTGTCGTGATCGTCACCCATCAGAGTCGTCCGGGCAAGAAGGATTTTACGACTCTTGAAGCCCACGCGGAGAAACTGGAGAAGCTACTCGGGACTCCCGTTACTTATATTGACAGCATCTTCGGCAGCCATGCACGTACTGCGGTGCATGATTCAAAAGCCGGGGATGTGCTCATGCTTGAGAATGTGCGGTTCAATGCCGAAGAGAACCTGACTTTAAAACCCGATGAAGCAAAAAAGACGCATCTCGTCAGGAAACTCTCAAGTATGGCGGATGTCTTTGTCAACGATGCGTTCGGGACTGCCCACCGGTCCCAGCCCACGGTTGTGGGACTGCCGCTGGTTATGCGATCAGCCGCCGGGCTCCTTATGGAGAAGGAAGTATCTACGCTGTCAAAAGTCTTCTCAGGAGCGCCCCGCCCGGTCTGCATGGTGCTCGGGGGCACCAAAGTGGATGACTCAATGGCGGTGGCGGAGCATGTGCTGGCTCGCGGTATCGCCGATCAGGTGATCGTGATCGGGGTCGTTGCCAATGTCTTTTTGATCGCGGCAGGGTATGATATCGGAAAACCCTCTACACAACTCATAGCCCAGTTGAAATACCAGCCGGAGATCGAGAAGGCAAAGGCGATCCTTTCCAAGTACAAAGACCGGGTGGTGATGCCAGAGTCGGTTGCCGTGCGGCAGGATAAGTGTCGTGCGGAATATCCAGTCACGAAGATTCCGGCAGACGTCCCGGTGCTCGATATCGGGATGGATGCGATCGCGTCCCTTACGCAATGTATAAAAAAGGCAGGGACTGTAGTCTTCAATGGTCCTGCCGGGGTCTTTGAAGAAGCTGACTTTGCCACCGGCACCTACGAACTGTTACGAGCAGCATCGCAGGTGGAGTTTTCTGTTGTTGGCGGGGGGCATACTGCGGTCGTCATCGAGAAACTTGGGATCGAGCAGGCATTCACCCACATCTCCACGGGTGGCGGTGCCTGTATCGAGTTTTTAACCGGAAAGAAACTTCCCGCTGTGGAAGCGCTGGAAGAATCAAAAAAGATATTCGGATAACTCTCTTCTCAATCTTTTTTTACGAGTGCGTCTACGAGGAAGTTTGCCGCTTGCCGTTTATATGGGCGACTGCCCAGCACCGGCTTTTCAAATCGGGGAGTGTTTGGAACTGCCGTTGTAGTTGCCGGGGCGACAGAAAGTACCGCATCCCGTTGGGTTCTGTTTCTTTGTTTTATGGTGTTGAGCACGGCGAATGAGAAGACAAGTGCGGTAAAGACGAACATGCAGACGGCAAACATGGTTGTTATGCCGATGATGACGACAAACCTGCCATCCTGAAGGAGTGCCCACACGCCGGGAATGTAGAGTGCCCAGAGGATGATTGCTGCAAGTTTCGTTGCCTCTGCCGGACTTGCAAGACTGCGCTCACGGTCCTCCTCATTCTCAGCGGGACAACGGTCGATCATCTTTCCGAGAGCAATAAGTGCGACGCTGCACGCTGCTAAAAACATCCCGACGATCACTGCCAGGAAGAGATACATTTCATTCATCTGACAACCTCACGATATTCTCCTGTTACCCGCCGCGCCATAAATAGTATTCTATATGTATTACTTATGGAACACATTTGAAAAAATGGTATTACCTATGGGATATCGGCAGTCTATTTATAGTATTTTACCCAACGTTGTAGGGAATGGTCGATAAGATACCGGCGATCCGGGGCGAGAGGGTGGCAATATCCTATAAAATGCCGCCGAATATCTACGAGAAGGTCAATAAACTCGTGTACGAGGAAAAGAAGTTCTCTACGGTCTCGGACTGTATTACGCAAGCTTTATTATCTTTCGTCGATAATCACCACGATATGGGGCAGTTCAAGGAGCTTTTCAAAGACTATATGTCCTCAGAGGAGGGACGGGAAGTCATGAAAATGATGATGAAAGAAGTGCTCATGGATGTGCTCTCTTCCCAAAAAGTCGATTTAAAAGAGCCCAAACGTAATTCATAAGTAATATACTTCCACCCCCTGCTCTTTTATTTCTGATCCTTGCGATCGCTTTAACTTACAACGCCTAAAGGAGCACTATGCAGATCCGGATCCTCGCTGTCGGGAAGATCAAAGAAACGTATCTTCGGGATGGTATCGCGGAGTATGAAAAACGCCTCCGCCCGTACGTGAAGATCCAGATAATCGAGATCGCGGATGAAAAACGGGCTCTCCATCCGTCGGCAGCACAGGAAGAGTTGATAAAAGAACGTGAAGGCGAGTGCATCCTCGCCGCCATCCCTCCGGAAACCTATGTGGTGGTACTGGATGTGCATGGATGTCTGAAATCGAGCAAAGAACTCGCCGCGCATATCCATAACTGGGAAATTGCCGGAAAAAACAACATTGTGATGATCATCGGGGGTGATCTGGGGCTTTCCCCCGAAGTGATCTCACAAGCGCACATGCGAATTTCCATTTCTCCTATGACATTTACGCACCAGATGGTGCGGATGATCCTGCTCGAACAGATATACCGGGCGTACAAAATCAATCATCACGAACCGTATCATAAATAGTCCGGTAGTCGACTGACTCCTGTTTTCACTTGCGGGGGAGTTGCCGGGATAAGGGGAAAAAAGATAACATCTTCCCGGTTCTCCGAGCGGGAAAACTCGTTACTGGTGCAAGGTAACCGGGATCGGACTTGAGATTTTCCCGCAGACTGTTTTTTGTTTTTGGGTTTCCAATTGTTATTGGATTTTCACTTTTTGTGGGTTTTTTTGACGAACCATGCAATATTCTCGCCAAGCTGGCGCATTGTATCGATACCTTCCTCATCGGTCTCGACATCTCCGGGTTTGAGACCCATCGCGAGGTTCCAGTACCGCGATCCAGCGGTGAACATCCCGCTGATACTGAAGAAATGGTTGATCGTGTCAACTGCACAGACTGCCCCGGCCCGGCGCTGCGCTGCGATCCCTGCCCCGAGTTTCTGCCGGAAGAAGTCCCCGTTGGCTTTTGCGACAAAGAATGTCCGGTCCATGAATGCCTTGATCTCTGGTGATACACCGGCAAAATACGTGGGTGTCGCTATGATAATTGCGTCTGCTTCGATCATCTTCTCAATACAGTCGTTTACCATATCGGCTTCCTGCACGCACCGCTGGTCCTGGTTTTCAAAACATTTCCAGCAGGCAGTGCATGGATTGATTTTCTTCCCGCCGATTTGGATGAGTTCTGTCTTTATTCCTTCCCTCTCAATCACCCTGAGTGTATGGTTGATCAGCAGGCTCGTATTTCCGTCCTTGTTGGGACTTCCGTTAAATGCAATGACTTTCATGGGGTATCACATCCGGGAATAAACCCGGTATGGTATAGTTTCAGTAGCGAGTATATTATAGTAACCAGTTATCATATTGTTACCCGGTAACATGAAGCGAAATGGCGAAATCTGCAAATATCATTGCGAGATCGAAGCGGGTTTCGCAATTATCGGCGGGAAGTGGAAAGCCCGGATCATTTGGCATATCGGGAATGAAAAACCCCGGTTCAACGCACTGAAGGAGGCACTGGTGAATGTCAGCCCACGGATGCTGGCAAAACAGTTGCGGGAACTGGAACGTGACGGGCTTGTCATCCGCACGCTACATCCTGAAATTCCCCCCCGGGTGGATTACCATCTGACGGATGCCGGAAAAGCGCTCATTCCCATTTTTGAGACGATCAGCACGTGGATTACGGAATACTGCCCCGAGGCTGCTGATAGGATCGAATAGCCGGATTTTCCGTTACATTCGTGAGAGGTAATTTGGAATTACCTCCCGGTAATTGCACGTACGCTCCGGATCATTCAGCCAGCGATTCGTGGGGAGATCGGTTTAATGCTTGATTGCCGCTGCAAAGTAGACGTTTCTTCCTGAGGCTTTCAGGGGAATCCCGTACGCCATGCTGCACCCTTTTAACATCCCGAGTTTCATTGCGGCAACACCGGCGGAATACATGACACGGTTGTCCACGTTATGTATGCTTGCGGTTTTTACGGCTGATCCTACGGCAATGCCGAGATCGGTGACCTTAAACACGCAGTTCGGACCTTTGTAATCCGTTTTGTTGGATTTTGCTGCTGCACCGGCTTTTGCCATGTCTTTGCAGCTTGCATACCCGCATCCCCCACAGTTCAAGCCGAGCGTCTTCTTCTCCCCGCTTACCCCGATAAGGACCGTGGCATCGCTGTCTTTGACCTGTTCGCCATTGATCCGGAAAAAATCCATGCCGGTTTTGTCAGCGATTTGGAGCATCCTGTCGGCAATCTTCTCCTGTTCCCTACCTGTAACGATCTCAATGGTAATTGAATCGAGTCCTACGGCTTTCGGTGCGGTTCATGCCGCGAGCGCCATGAGCCCGGCAACGGTTTTCACTGCATCTGTTTCAGCAGACATACCGGATTATTGGGATTCACGAAGGAAAAACCGGATGGTTGCAGGATTGTTATCAGCGCTCTTCCCGGTCCTTGTATAGTCCGGTCCGATATCCTTGGTCTTCTGGTCTGACCCTCCCCGCTTATCGCGTGGGTGGGGGACTACTCATTTTTGGGCTGTGGCACATACGGGATCGAACCGTATTCGACAACCCAGTGAAAAAAGGTGCGAAGACCGTTCAGATTTTTTTTATTCCCTGGTCATTTCTGTATTGCTCTCGTCTTCGCCCGGCTGCACGTTCTTCATCGACGGGAACAGGATCACTTCCTTGATCGAATTATGGCCGGTGAGGAGCATGACGAGACGGTCAATGCCAATCCCCACACCGCCGGTTGGCGGCATCCCGTACCCGAGTGCATTGATGAAATCGTAATCGATCATCTGGGCTTCCAGATCGCCAAGCCGCCGTTTCTCGTCCTGTGCCTCGAAACGCGTCTTCTGGTCGACCGGATCATTGAGTTCCGAGAACCCGTTTGCGATCTCCATACCGTAGATGAAGAGCTCGAACCGTTCGGTGAACCCTTCCTTCTCCCGGTGCCGTTTTGCAAGCGGGGAGTTCTCAACCGGGAAATCATAGATGAACGTCGGCTGGATCAGCTTCTCTTCGACTATGCCCTCAAAGAACCGGACCAAAAACTCGCGTTGTGTCTGTGGTTTTTCCCACTCATCAAGCTGGTTCTCCTTTGCCAGTTTCCGGAGTTCATCCACCGTATGGGCAAAGATATCGATACCCGAGTACTCTTTTACTGCATCCACCATCGAGAGTTTCTTTAATGGCTTCTCGAAACTGATCGTGGTATTCTCAAAAGTGATCTGGCTCGTACTACAGATGTCTTTTGCCAATGACACAAGGAAATCCTCGGTCATCGCCATCATGTCCCGGAAATCATGGTACGCCCAGTAGATCTCCACCATCGTGAACTCCGGGTTGTGGTGGGTGTCGATGTCCTCGTTACGGAAGTTCCGGGCGATCTCAAAGACTCTTTCGAATCCGCCAACAGCAAGGCGCTTGAGGTACAGTTCTGGAGCGATCCTGAGGAAGAGTTTCTGTTCAAGACAGTTGTGGTAGGAGGTGAACGGACGTGCATTTGCTCCACCGTAGATGGGCTGAAGGATAGGTGTCTCAAACTCTAAAAATCCCCGGTCGTCGAGAAATTTCCTGATGAGCGTGATAATCCGGCTCCGGTTCCGGAACGTCTGCCGGCTCTCTTCATTCACAATCAAGTCCACGTACCGCTGACGGTACCGCTTCTCCACATCTTTCAAGCCATGGAATTTTTCGGGAAGGGAACAGACGGCTTTGCACAGGAGTGTGATCGTGTCCACCCAGATGGTAATCTCTCCCAGTTTTGTCCTGAATACGTGACCGGTGACACCGACAAAATCCCCCCGTTCGATGAACTGGCTGAAGAGATCGAACTGTTCGTCACCGATATCATTCTTCCGGATATACAGCTGGATCTTGCCCCCCTCATCCCCCAGATCGGCAAAGAGGGTCTTGCCGTGGTTCCGGATGATATACAACCGTCCTGCGGTAGATACCTGTTCTGCACTTTTCTCATGGGTGATATCCGCAAACCGGGTCTTGATTGCCGAAATGGTATCCTTACGGTCAAAAGTGTGCGGGTAAGGGGTGATACCTTTCTCCCGCAACGCACGGACTTTTTCGAGCCGGGTCTCGTCAAATGCAAGGGTCTCTCTTTGGTCAGCCATGAAAATACTCCCGTGTACGCGGATGATCTGTAGCCATATAGTTCGATCTTGATCATAATAATAATAGCCGAATGGCGTTTTTTCGGCGATCGTATCGTCTGGTGACCGGAATTGGAGCTAAACGGGGATTGTTCTGAAAAGAGTAAGTCTTCAAGGGTCACAGAGCATTGCGCTTATTGAGGATCTCCGCGGTGTATTTCGCAAGCCCATACACCCCGTCAGTTGATGGGTGCACCTCGATAAACTCCTCGAAATCATGGACCGTGATATGGCGCTGCATGAGAAATGACAGGTAGCCGGCGATAAGCCCACCGCCGGGTCCGGCTGCACACATGCCGGTGATCTCACCGGTAATAGGATCTGCCATGATCTTCGCAAGCCCCGTATCCCCTGCGGGTACCGACCAGAACGTGCCCGGTCCCGCAGGTCCGGGAATGGCAAGGCTTGCACTCCCGTGAGCATTAGTGGTGCAATAGGCGAGTTCGTGGGCGAGGTTGATCGAACGGGGGATGAACTCGTAGTCCATCCGGTGGTCCCGTCCGAGGATGTTGTCTGCTGCGACCAGCCCTTCGTGGCGGGCAACCGGCGTGAGGTACGGGGGACCTGTCACATCGCCGCATGCATAAACAAAAGGAACACTGGTCTGCATCCGGTCATTGACGATCACCTCTCCCATCGCACCTTTTTCCACGCCTTTGATCTGCTCTGAACGCGGCACGAGCCCGGCAGCGATCAGCACCGAATCCGCATAGATGGAATCTGCTCTGCCCGCAATATCATAAACAACTGCCGTGACATGTGCCGATCCCTTGATTGATAAGACGCGGGCGTTCTCCCGGATCTCTACACCCGAAAGCTCCGTTATCGCAATGGTACGGAGATGCTTGTCAAGAGTTTTTAATAAACCGCTCCGGCAGAGGATAGTCACATTGCTCCCTAACCTGCCGAAAATATAGGCGAACTCAGCTGCCATCACGCTGCCACCGATGATCACGAGATCTTTTGGGAGCGCTTGTATCGCGGGAAGGGAATGGGGTGTAAACACGCCAGGCAGGCTGATGCCGTCAACCGACGGGATATTCGGGCGCGAACCGGTAGCGGCAATGACGGCGTCTGCCGTAACCAGTTCATCACCGACAAAAACCCGGTTACCGTCGATTTTGCCGGTCTTTCCATAGATAATATTCACGCCGGCAGCTACTGTCTCTGTATGAAGAACACCTGCGATCTTCTGCTGGATCGCCTGCATCTCAGCGACCAGCCGGGGAAAATTAATTTCCGGAACAGCATCGATGATGCCGAGATGCTGGTACGTGCGAGCCGTATTGAGGGTGCGGGCGACATCGGTCAGGGCGCAGACCGGCATGCACCCGAAGTGGAGGCATTGCCCGCCGATCCCCCCGGATTCAACGAGCGTTACCTCTTTTCCTGCTGAGGCAAGCCGGATGGATGCGATCCGTCCTGCCGGGCCTCCGCCCAGAACAACGATCATATCGTGCGATTAGAAGACTTCCACGCCTTCATCCATCGGTTCCGAGAGCAATTCCCCCGTGAAGGCATTCACTTCAACGATCTTCTTGCCCCGGATCTGCCATACCGGAATATAGACCTGCTTTGCGTCAATGGTAATGTTCTTCCGGTCAGGCTTGAGAGTTTTTTCCTCGTAAAATATCGCGTCCCCTTTCTCCTGCTTGATCCGGACTTTCTGGGTGAGCCTCTCAATGAGCTCGGTGACGATCCGTTCTGATGCCTCTTCTTTTCTGATATGCGGGTCTGCAACCTCGGCGTTACCTGGGATCTCCGTTTCCTCCAAAAGTTTCCCGTCAAGGTCAATCTTGATCCCGTTGATCGCGTTGATGGCGCCCCACCCGTCTGCGTCAAACGGAATCCGGCGATCTTTATAGACCTGTTCGCCGCTGCTGATATAATGGAACAGGAAATAGGGGATGAACCGGAGTTTCGCCGTGCCTTGTACCCCGCCGGTGCGCATCGCTGCCTGCTCGGTGATCTTGACCGGGTAATGGGAGATGGTGATACCTGAATGCTCCTCCTCTACCGGAGCCGGACTGGCGGCTGCGACAGCTGCCTTTTTTGCTTTTCCCGGGGTCAGGTCAAAGGTAAGTTCCCGGTCTACGATGTCCGCGAGGACTGCCTCTCCAGAATACCGGACGAATTCATCGATGCCCCACTGGATGCAGTTCTCGGTCACGATAGTTTTATCGAGAGTGAAGAGCAGTTTCTTGCAGCTCATCTCCTGGTCATCCACCATCAGGCTGTAATTGGTCTTATCGAACTGCCCGATCAGCTCACTGTCGTTCGAACAGAGCACCAGGAGGCAGGCGCTATCGCGAACCGCAGACAGATCCAGAGGCTCATCCACCTCTTCAACCTCAAAACGTGCTGCCTCAAGAACGAGCCTCATCGCGTTCTTGGCTTTTTCCCGCATATCGTGTTCCATCATATAGAGATTGCCATGGTCTTATAGAACAATTTTTCTATTGAAATATCCGAGATCACTATCATGACCGGTTCCCTCAAATTTGTCGATCATAGTATCGAAGATTTCGCCATGCAGGTAACGTATAACCCTTCAGAGGGAACTGGCAAGGTTGTGTACAACCTCTCGCTTGTAAAAAACGAGGATCTCGAATATGCGATCTCGATTTTAAAGGATGCATACAAGACAGGTGTCTCGGTAAGCGGGCTTGTCAGGGTTTCTTCATCGGGGGAGAAGGTTTTCGACTACATTGTCCCTAAAGGACTCACTGCGATCTGTACCGTGTGCAGTACCACGTTCGATGGGCTCTTGATCCATCGGGGTGTTCCGTTAAACCCAATCGGGGGAGGGGTTGTTGAGATCGAGAACCGGGCGCCCATCCGGTTTACGCACATCATCCTCTATGAGCACACAACCATCGATCCCCTTCAGGTGTTGATATCCCAGAAGATCACATCGGTTAATAACGTCATGCGCAAGGGGAGCGGAAATATCCTTGCGAATATCCGTGAGTTCCACATGGAGGCAGAACCTCTGGTGGGTTCGGTGCTGGACGAATTGTCCAACAGCAGTTTTACCGGCATCCTTGAAGTGGGGATGCCAAACGTCCCCCTGCTTGGCGTGCCGGTAAGCCCGCAGTTCGTTGGCATCGCGGCAGTGGGGGGCACGAACCCGATGGCGGCAATCCGGGAAAGTGGGCGTCCTGTCCAGATGCAGGCGATGAAAGGGCTGATGGACATAAGCGAGATGGTCGAGATAAGGGACTATTAAACGAAACCCCCGGCACCAAATTTTCGTGTGAACCGGTTTCTGCGACAACGCTCCTGCGATGAAGCCCTGACAGCAGAAGTGATGATCCTACCAGATATTTTTTTAGCCTACATGCAGTTATAATAAGAGCAACAAGTGATCTCAGATGGAATATAAAAAATTGCTTGTCCTCCTCCTCACGGTGGCTGCCTGTTGCAGCTTACCCGTCTTGGGAGCGACAAAATATTTCGGTGCAAGCCCGGATATGTCTGCATCCATATCCGGTGTCAACGAGTTCTCGCCCGGAGATGACGCCACGATCAGCGTAATCGTACGGAACAACGGTGTCAATTTCATGGTTTTTAATAACTCCGGCGTCCTCCAACAGGAGGATCTCCCGACAACGGCAAAACTTGTCAGTATTGGGTTGTCTTCCCCTAGTGCCCCGATCACAATAAAAACCGATCCGATCTCCGTTGGGGATGTCCTCAGGCAGGGAACAAAGACAGTACAGTTCAATGCGAAGATTTACTCCAATGCAACGATTGGGGAGTACCAGCTCCCGCTCACGATCAAGTACAAATATCTCATTGTCCAGGACCAGGAAGTAAGCGATACCCTCCATATGCAGTACTATGATGTTACCGATACCATCCCGCTCACGGTAAAGATCAAACCCACGCTCAAAATCTCTGTCCTTGAGGCAGTACCCGAGAACCTGATGGTCGGAACGGAAGGGTACCTGAACCTCACCATCAAAAATACCGGATCGGTTGATGGGAAGAAGGCGACGGTGAAGATCATACGGAACGGCAACAGTCCGGTTATACCCACGGACAGCAGTGTCTTTATTGGTGATTTCCCGGTGGGAAGTACCGTTACCTGCCGGTACAAGGTGGCAGCATCTAGCCAGGCTCAGTCGCAGACGTACCCGATTGATGTCGCTGTCACGTACATGAATGCACAGGGGGACACGGTGACCTCCGTATCCGATACTGTGGGAGTGATGGTTGGAGGCAAGATCAACTTCAATATCAGCTCGGACGCCCCTACTTTGAACCCGGGAGAGACGAACGTTGTCAGCCTTAACTATCAGAATACCGGAACAACCACGGCATACAACGCACAGGCGCGGCTCAATGCGGTGGCGCCTTTTTCCAGTACCGATACCAGCGCATATCTCGGGGATATCAAGCCCGGTGAACAGGCAACTGCCCGGTACGTGTTGACAGTCGATGGCACTGCAACCCCGGCTACCTATCACCTTGACACCGAAGTCCGGTACCGGGATGTCCTTGACAACAGCCAGATCTCAGATTCGTTTACGGCTGACGTGCAGGTCATTTCCCGTCCGGCATCCGACACTATTGTCAGGATCCTCTCTATTATCGTAGTGGTTGCGGTCGTCGTGATCGGCGCCGGGTATTATGTACTAGTAAAAAGAAAAAAGAAGTGATGCTTGATTGGGAAGGGGAACTTCCTCCTCCAGCGGTACGTACCATAGAGGAGATGCGTCCCGTTCTCGCCAACCCTGCGTGTGCGTGCAGCGAACCACTCTATTTTATGTACCGCGATCTGGCACGATCCGACGCGGACTGGCGCTGGCTGCACAGGCACCACCTACGGTATGATATTACGGTCATCCCGCCCCGTGCGCTCTGCGGGGAGGATGTCAAGACAAAAGGGCATTATCACCCGGTAGATCCCGCCGGCATCGGGTATCCCGAGATCTACGAGGTCCTCGAAGGAGAGGCATACTACTTGCTCCAGTCGCATCAGCTGGATGATGTGGTGCTGATCACCGCCGTTGCCGGCGATCATATCATCATCCCACCGGGCTACGGGCATATCACCATTAACCCATCTCCATCATCAACACTTGTGATGGCAAATATTGTTTCGACAGAGTTTGCAAGCGAATACGGGGAATATGAGACGCACCACGGTGCCGCGTATTACGTGATGAGTGATGGCACGACACAGAAAAATCCCCACTACCCCACAATGCCACCCGTACGGTGGTTGGATGCAGCATGCGGAAAAGGGGGACACCGGCTCTGCAACGCCCCGCTCTACAGCCTGATCGGGAATGAGGATGCCCTCCGGTTCCTCAACCACCCGGAGGAGTACAGCTCTATCTTTGCGGTGCTGCTAAAAGAGTAGGCGCCGACAGGCGCTTGTGCGTGCTCTTTTTTACGAGAGCCAGCACTTTTTCTTCTGCTGGGGTTGTGGCTGACCAGCCGTGGCTTTCGAGAGACTGGAGTGCGGTATCAATCTCGCTATAGGGCATACCAATCTCGCCCTCGTCGCTCTGCCCTGCCCACAAACCGGCTGTGGGAACTTTTTTTATGATCGGTTCCGGGATAGAGAGTTCGCGTGCCACTTCATAGACTTCGGTCTTCTTCATGTGGAGAATTGGCTGGAGATCAGCTGCGTTGTCGCCATACTTCGTGCAGTACCCGAGCATGTACTCGCTCCGGTTCGATGTCCCGCAGACGAGCCGGTGATCCCGGTTCGCGTTATAATACAAGACCGTCATCCGGATGCGTGCCATCAGGTTGCCCAGCAGGTACGGGGTTTGTTGAAAATCCGGCATTGTCCTGAATGCCGCAAGCATTGGCTCGATAGTAACGATCCGGTGCTCCATGCCAAGAAGGGTGCAGAGTGTACGGGCATCGTCAGTATCTGCCGGGTTCGTTACTGTCGTAGGGAGCGAGAGCGCAAGTACCTTGTCTGCACCGATCACACGGCAGCAGAACGCCGCTGCCACTGCCGAGTCCACGCCACCACTTAACCCGATGACGATCCCATCACAGCCGCTGTTCCAGTAGGCATACCGGATCATCTGCTCTACCTGCCCCATTTTGCACCCAAGTTCCTGTGCCATTCCTGGCTCCCTCTTTATATTAGACGGATGAATTTTTTCAATTGTTCGGTATCTCCCACGACAATCAACGCATCCCCTTCACGGACCAATTCGTCATCCGGTGGAGCAACGATGAGTCGTTCCGGCGCTTCGATCCCGATGATCCGCACCCCGCATCGTCGCGATACTTGCCGGACCGTGAACCCATAACTGGTCATGACATGTTTTAACACTACCATCTCGCCATCCGGCAGGTCTAACAGGATGGTCACAGTATCGGCAAGGATGATCCTGCCGATGGTCTGCCCGCCAATCATGGGCAACAGCGCTACGTAGTCCGCCCCGGCACGGTACAGTTTGTCGACCGACGCTGGTTCGTTTGCCCGTGCGAGGATCCTGATGCCGGGGTTCAGGTTGCGCGCCATCAGCGTCGTGAAGATGTTCACGTCATCGTTGTTTAACGCGACTATGCAGAACTGGGCGTCCTCGATGCGTGCCTGCTTTAAGACCTGCTCATCCTCGGCATTCCCGATCACCTGGTTGACATCATATTTCCGTAAATCTACCACGGTACAGGGAATCCCCGATGCCATCATCTCGTGATACGCGGCAGATCCCACGTCCCCAAAGCCGGCAATGACGGCATGAGCCCGCGCCTTTCCTGCAATCTCAAACTCTTCGTGGACTGCGCTGGTGATTGCCCCTGCCCTGCCGAAGAGGAAGAGCGAACTTGTGGCATCAACGATCTCTTCTGGTTCCGGTTGGGGGATGAATGTGCCAGCCTTCCAGAGGTAGAGGACAAGGATGCCAAACCGTTCATAGAGGTGCAGTTCCTGCAGGGACTTTCCCACCGCGACACACCCGGGCATTACCGGGATGTTGATCAGCCTGAGTTCCTTCTCCGGGTGCAGCTGCATGTTGATGTTGAGCCGGTCAAGCCCGGGGATCTCCGGCGCGGTATCACCGGTTGGGTTTAACACCGCGTGCCGGGCAAGAATCCTGCCCGTCGCATGTTTCGGGGAGAGCACGTACTCCGCCCCGGCATACCGCAGGTACCGGTCAAATGAGATCTTGTCCACCACCGCAGTGATGGGTGCTTTTGTCATGCCCCGGATGCCTAGGATAATGCTTGCTGTGGTGCGCTCGTTCTCGGAGATGATCACGCTATCCGCGTTTTTTACCCATGCGTTCTCCCATGTCTGGAGATTGTCGTAACTTCCCCAGATGACATACGCCCGTTTCCGGTTTTTTCTCGCGATCTCCCGTGCTTTAATCTCGTCTTTTTCGACAATCAGGATCTCCTTGTCCGAGATCATCAGGCTCTCGATCAGGGAACGGGTAAGTTCGTTATACCCGATGATGACGATGTGCCGGAAGAGTTCATGCGGCGCCTTCTTCGGTGGTGCAGAATGGAGAACGGCAACAAGATATGGGGTGAGGATAAGGGGAATGACCATGAAGATCATGATCACGCCCGTCATGAGGACGATGGTCGTAAAGAGGATCGTCGTCTGGTTATGGAACGGCAGGAGTTCTCCGTATCCGGTGGTGGTGATGGTCTCGACGACAAACAAAAACGACTGTGGCCAGTCAATCGGTTTGCCCTCCAGCATGGGATAAATTGAGTGGAATATGGCGGTGAATATGATCACCTGCAGACCGAACAGCAAAAAGTACAGCAGGACCCGCAACTCGCTGGAAGTGTGGATGACCTGCCATAGGATGCCCTTCTTTGTTGTCATGGGGCACTCCCCCGGACGTACTCATCAATTATACCACAGCTCCGGCATGCTCCCGGTTCCGTGCCTAGTTCCCCGTAGCGGGGGCATGTCGGAATTGTCCCTGCCGCTGTGCACCCGGCACCGGACAGGTGCTCGCGAAGGTTGACAAGTGCGTGTTTTGTCCCGGGATGATTAAGGGTGTACTCGTCAAGCGCCGTATGGACGTCCGAATCAATTCCGGCGGCAGCATATGGGCAGGTTACGGGAGCGGGTGCGTTGGTGTGCATAGCAGCATAGATCTGGATCTCCGTTGCCGGCACATCGATAAATGGCTGGATGACCGGAACGCGCCCCGCAACCGGCGGGCGGGACAGGATTATCTGTTCCACGTTTCCGCATAAAAACTCCTTCAGGCACTCCTCTGCACCGTCATCAAGAGAGGTGCCAACGGCAAGTTTGGTGACGCCATGAGCACGGGCGAGTCTTTCCAGCAAGTGCCGGTGGAGAACACGGCAGTACTCGCAGGCTTGTGCAGCCCCTTTCTCGCAGCTGATTTCATCTATCGTGTGCCCGTACATCTCCGCAAACGATCCACGGATACAGGTAACACCAAGCGATGTTGCCATCCGCTCTGCCCGCACAGGATCGCGGAACCCCGCGATCCCTTCGTCAACCGTGATCGCGGATATCCGGATATCCCGGCGCTGTGCGGTGAGTCTCTTTAAAAAAAAGAGAAGGGTGCTCGTAGCAGCATCACCCGATAGTCCAACTGCGATATGATCGCCGGGGCTCAACCAGTGGTGGGTACGGATAGCCCGTTTTGCCTTAGTCTCCATGTCCCCCACAAAATGCTGCTGGCACAGGTGCTGCCCGGAATACTCCTGGTAGAGCACCGCTTCCTTCCCGCACTTGTCGCACCGCATGGATACCGTCCAATCTATTCTCAGGGGTAAAAGATGTTTAAGGTTGTTGTGCGGGGACTTTTGTACCGCGGTTGTACCCGTAAGCCATGATTTTATAGTCTGCCACATAACCACTGTAGCAACCATGGTCGTCTCCCCGGAGCGTATCCGCACGCTGCACAAATACGAGAAAGCCATACTCACTGCGCTGGAACGCTGGATGAAACGGTACGAGTGGGTACCGAAAGAGACCATTCAACAATCGACCGGGCTCTCTGAATCTGAAGTGATGTACCGGATTTCGAGGCTGATGGAATGGGGCATGGTGCGGTTTAATAAGGTGCCCTACGATGGCTATGCGCTGGTCTTTGGCGGGTATGACACGCTCGCGCTTGCCACGCTCACGCGGAAGGGAACCATTTCGGCACTCGGCTCTAAGATCGGTGAGGGCAAAGAGTCCGTCGTCTATGAAGCGCTGGGGCTGGGTCCTGTTGTAATCAAGTTCCATCGCGTCGGGGGGCGTTCGTTTGCTTCTGCCCGTGTCAACCGGGAATACATGCCCGAGGGTAATTGCCCGTGGCTCCTTGCATCCCGGCTCTCGGCAGAACGGGAGTATGCGGCACTTGTTGCACTCCACCCGAAAGTGAGTGTACCGCTCCCCATCGGGCAGAACCGGCATACAGTGGTCATGTCACTGGTTGATGGACCGAACCTGAACCGCTGCCAACTTGAAGAGCCGGTGACCATGCTTGACGAGATCCTCGCCCATGTGCATACTGCCTACGGACTTGGCATCATTCACGCTGACCTGTCGGAATACAACGTCCTCATCGAAAATGGCAGACCGGTCATCATCGACTGGCCCCAGTGGGTAGAGACGAGCCACCCGAATGCCGAATCAATCGTGACCCGGGATATCGTAAACATCCTCACCTATTTCAAACGGAAGTACAAAGTGGAGTATGACTGCGGGGATGCAGTGCGATGCGTGATCAGCTGAAGGTCTTTGGCATTGATATCATCAAAGGGTCGGTGCGGTCACGTTCCCGCCGCCCTATGTATGCCCTTGTACGGATGACCGGAAAGGTGATCGAGAGTGAGACCGAGGTCTCGATGTTCCGGCTCTTCCGCCTGCTCTCCGCTGAACAACCTGACATCCTTGCCGTTGACAGCCTCCAGGAAATAGCCGCAGACCAGCACGAACTATTCTCCTTTTTACAGGGACTGCCCCCGACTACCCGGCTCGTGCAGGTGACCGGTGGCGAACGTAAGGAGACGCTTGGAAAGGTGGCAGCCCGGTACAATATCAGTTTCAACCGGTTCGATCCATTCGCTGAAGCCCGCACCACTGCACGGGTGGCATCGCTTGGCGCCGGCGCTGAAGTGATCGCTTTCGAGAACGAGAGTGTGGTCGTCGTGAGCCGGCACCGTTCTCCGGGCAGGGGGGGCTGGAGCCAGAACCGGTACGTGCGCAAGATCCACGGTGCAGTCCAGTTGAAAGGGCGCGAGATCGAGCAGGCGCTCGTTGCCGCAGGACTCCGGTACGATAAGAAGGAGACGAAAGCCTTTGGCGGGTGCAGCCGGGTAGCGTTTCAGGTCTATGCCACCCGTGATCTGATACCCGTCTCCATGTACCGCGGTGCCGATGTGCAGGTGCGGATCAGCGGGAAGCATCTCGAACGGATCCGGTTCCGCCCGCTATCGGGCAAGCCACGGTACCTGATCGTGGGCATTGATCCGGGCACGACAACCGCTGTTGCCGCGCTCGATCTCGATGGCAACCTGCTGCATCTCCAGAGTTCCCGGCAGATGAACATGGCTGACGTGATCGAGTCTCTCTTCCGGACGGGAAAACCACTTATCATCGCTTCCGATGTACAACCTATGCCCTACTCGGTGGAGAAGATCCGGCGGTCGTTCTCCGCTGTTGCCTATTCACCCCGCCAGGACACCAGTGTGGAAACGAAGATGGAACTCACTGCGTCGTTCCAGTACGCAAACGATCATGAACGGGATGCCCTCTCTGCTGCGCTCGATGCATACCGCCAGTACCGGAACAAGTTCCAGAACCTCGCAAAACGTGTCCCGCCCGGGCACGATCTCGATGAGGTGCGGGCAGGCGTAATCCGGGGGCAGGCGCTGGAACTGGTTCTCGGAGAAATGAATGCCGTAGCACCGGAACCGGTGACAGAAACACCTGCGATGCCCGTCGATGGAAAACATGATGAACGTGTCCGGATGCTCGACGGCATGGTGAAGCGTCTCCGTGCGTTTGCAGGGGAGCTGCAGGAAGAGATCAAGACCCGGGACTACGAGATCCACCGGCTCCAGGCGCGGTTGCGCACCAGCCATACCGAGCGGGACGTTCAGTTTGCGAAGGATGCAGAGATCACCAAACGTGATGCGATTATCCAGAGCATAAAGAAGCGTCTCCGTAAGGAAGAGCGGCACAGCCGCACCCTGTCTAAGCGCCTGACCCGGATCAAGAAGTTTGCTGAGCTCTCCATGGAAGGCGAGGTGATCCCGGTGAAGGTGATGGACGCGCTGACAAAAGAAGGCATGCGGCGCCTGTCTGATGATACCGGGATCGATATAGGGGACATCATCTTTGTGAACCGCACTGATGGGTGGGGGAGAAGTGTGGTCAAGGATCTTGCCGCGATTCCCATTGCAGCCATCATTACCGGGGTTTCCGCACTTGCTGCGAGTGACCCGCAGATGGTGCCGGCGTTCCGGGAAGCCAACATCCCGATCCTCTCCGACCGGGCTGCGGGTGTGCAGGTACGGGGAAAACAGGGGCTTGCCGCAAAAGATCAGCTGAATGCAGCGTTGCGCCGCTGGAATGATGAGCAGGCGCACAGCGAGCGGGAGAAGAAATCGGCGATGATCGAGCACATATTCAAGGAGTACCAGAGCGAACGGGGTAAGGAGGTGCGCAGGAGTGGATGACCGCGAATTGTTGAAGCTGGTGATGGGGATTGTCGGGCGGGAGAACTGCCTCGACGATTGCGCCGTGCTGCCATGCGGAGAACAGCAGATGGTGGTAACGACGGACATGCTCCACCAGACCACGGACTTTGTCACGGGCATGACCGACTGGCAGATCGGCTGGATGAGTGCTGCGGTGACGCTTTCCGATATTGCGAGCATGGGTGCAGCGCCGAAATACCTGCTCATTGCTGTCGGTCTCGATAAGTGGGAGCAGATTTCGGGAGTGATGCAGGGCGCCAAAGACTGCTGCACGAAGTTCGGCGCTGCGATCATCGGAGGAGATATCGACCGGCATGGTGAGCTGACTGTTGTAACTACGGGTCTGGGGCTTGTGGATAAAGAGCATCTTGTCCGGCGCAGCGGAGCGCAGCCGGGTGATCTGGTCTGTCTCACCGGCACGCCGGGTCAGGCGCAGGCATGGCTCGAAGGGTTCCTCCAGTACGAGAAGGCGCTATTTGAGCCGCAACCGAGAGTGGAGGAAGGGCAGACACTTGCACGCGGCGGTATTACCGCAATGATGGATGACAGTGACGGGATTGCCCTCTCGCTCTATGATCTTTTGAGCGTGAATGACTATGGCTTTGCGATCGATTCCTCCACGCTGCCGTTGCCCGCTGGCGTGCCGGGTGAAGGGGCACGCGAGCTTGCACTTTACGGTGGCGGGGATTACGAGTTGCTCTTCACCCTTCCCCCGGAACGCCACCCGGTGAAGGGAGTGCAGTACACGGTGATCGGCAAGGTCATTCCTGAACGGGTGGTGCTCGTTGATGGCGCTCCCCCGGAACGGCGCGGTTACCAGCACCGCTGGGGCTAAAATCCCTTTTTGAAGCATAGTGTGGGCGCATTTCTCTAAATACGATAAACAAGAGATATTTTATCATTAAGGTGACAGGGGGCAATCGTATGGACTCGCTGGAAAGCAAACTGGACCGGCTGACACCCGGGCAACGCAGGGAAGTCGATGACTTTGTCGATTTTCTGCTCCAGCAGTCTGGCAGCAGTCCGGGTAGTTCAGTGCCCGTGTCCCGTGCACCACCCCTTCAGGCAATTGCTCCCCCCCCGTTTACCGTTGATGATTCTTTTCAGCAGCCGGAGACACCCCCCCGCAGTGTCCCGGATCTCACACGGGAAACGGGGGCATCTGTACCCCCTTCTGTACCCGCAGTGCCCCCGTCGCCAATACAGGAGATTATTGTCGGTAGTGAGGATCTCCTCACCCGTGATTATATGGATTACGGGCGGTTTGACCCGTCGGCGAGGGAACCATCCCCCGCCGATGAAGCAGTAAGGAACGTGAAAGAGAAGCTGAGCCGGAAGAATAAAGAGGACCGGACAAATCAGTTGCTCGACTGGGTCGATTAAAACGAGCAGTAACCCGAGGGATTATCGATCCATATAAACCCCCGTCAGAATCGCGAGGGCTCTCCCTGTAGATGCTGGTGCGAACTGCGGTCATGGAAGAAGAGTAGAACCGACCAGAAATCCCCGGTGACCGAAATAAACCGGTGAATGAAAACGGCGTAAGCCGATTTCGTATGAAATTCACATGAATGTAAACGCGAAAGATATGAAAAAATGATGGACTCGACGGGATTTGAACCCGTGGCCTTCACGTTGCAAACGTGACGATCTACCCCTGATCTACGAGCCCTTACTCATTCGGTTGTGGCATATACTTTTTCTGCACAATCCATATAGTTGTTACTGATCGGGAGCACCTTTTTTGACGAAAATTTCGGGATCTGGCGGAAATCTGGTATTATCTGGTCATTCCGACGCCGGCGATCATGCGTTCTTATGCTTATGGTAGATCGTGAAGAGCGTTACCGCTGCCCCGATAATTGCGGTGAAAATGCCGAGCACAGCTGCAATGACACTGGGATTTTCCCAAAGTGGAGCCGGTGCTGTCGTCACAGTGGCATTGACCGTGACCGGTAATACGACGGTTGGCGTTGGCTGGACCTGCCCATTCTCCCGCGGCGGGAGGGTGCCAAACGCGGTCATGGTGCCTGTTCCCATCACGTAAATCGTCGTGTCGTAATCATAGTACCCTCCCATCGCCAGTTTCAGCGCATGATTGCCCGGAAGGATCGCGGAAAGGTTCGCCGGGGTCGTTCCCCGATAAATGCCATCGATGAAGATGGCAGCTCCCAGCGGGGAAGAATAGACTGACACGTTTCCGAAGATCTGCACCGGGAGTTCAGTCATGGTAGTATTCGACGCCAGGGTGAGATTTGCCGTGGTCACGGTGGTGGGGATTGCTGTGGTAATGATGGTGGTTGGCGGAACCGTGGTGACTGTAGGGCTCATTGGTGCCTGCCCCCGCAGTGCGAGCAGGTGAGTGATGAGGCGTTCGTTTATCCTGTCTGCTTCGGTACTGGTCAGGTAGGGCTCGATCGATGACGGTGCCCAGACAATCACGTACCCGTTCCCGTATTTCCCGTATGCGAGCGCGGGATTACCGTTGGAAAAACTGATGAGGGTGACTGCGTCCGGGTTTGCGACAAACTGTGTACGGCTGGTGACCGGGGTGGTGTTCGGGTATTGTGTGCGTAACCCGGAAAAAATGTCCTGCGAGAAAGTGGTGTTCGGACTGGTCACAGTGATATATGCACTTGCAGGTGCGGTGTCGGCAGTTGATACCGGGAGGCTGGCAGAAAAATTCTGGTAATTGGTATCGGCGAGAACAAGTATCTTTCCGGAAGCGACAGCATTTTCAATCTGTGCGGTGGTGGTGGGACCAAACGGCTCACCGCCATCGAAAAAGATGACATCGACTGATGTGTTGGTATAGCGTAGAATGTTCGTGTCAAGTGCCGCCCCGGAAGTCCCCGGGAGCGAGTACACTACGGTGAAGGTATCACGGTGGAGGGCGGGGTCAAAACCGGCAGTCCCCCCGTAGACCGCAACATTGATGGCGGCGACTGGCATGATGATGAGCAGTGCAGCTACAATTGCCGTGCCAATTGCTGTCTTGGGAAACATTCGGATGGACATTGAAGGCACCAGATCATTAATTCTGTTCCTGCCCTCTTTATTGGTCTTGATTCTCATAAAAGCGATCTCTTGCCCCGGCTCTACGGCGTATGCTCCCCATGCGAAATGCGCAACATTAAAAACAGTGGCTTCCTAACTTTCCGGTATCCTGCTACGGAAGGATAGTGTTATGGCAAAACTGATCATCGAACCAAAAAAAGGAAAGGAAGGGCAGATCGACTACATCGTCACGTACCACGATCCGAAGAGCGACAATCAGTTCATGGTCACGACAACCCCAGACATCGAGGAAGCCATCCGGCGACTAAAGGAAACGCTGGAGAACGAAGTGCTGGCGATGCAGCAGAAGAAGTGAGAACTGGATTTTTTTATGAAATTGCTGTGAGGCATTATCATCACGTAAGCTTGCGACGCTATCGGCTCATCGGCGGTTGGTATGAAAGCCGGCAAGCTGGTTTTCATCATGTTTTTTTGGGGGGGTCAGGAATAGGGAATCAACGGTTTCTATGAAAACCACTCTGCGTTTTTTGTGTCTTTCGCATGCGCACGGATACGCGTTCATGTGCATTTTTAAGAATCACACTGTCCCCTTTTAGTGACTGTTCTGGCTGGCGCCCGGTACCCTGACCGCGATGAAAAGGGGACGTACTGGAAATTTTTTCCGGAAGTAATTTTCGTAATATGGTACCAAACCGGTGCTGATGCACAACGTCAGGATTGTGACACTCATATCGGGCTTTTACCGATAGAAGGACAGATTGGCATCTGTGGTGTCAATAAAAGAAAACTGAAAATGGACCCGGCGGGAATTGAACCCGCGGCCTTTACGTTGCGAACGTAACGATCTACCCCTGATCTACGAGCCCGAAAAATGGATTATTTTAAAGAATAATCTCGATATCTAATTTTTCAGCCAGTTCCTTATATCTGTTCCTGATGGTGACTTCCGTGACACCTGCCACCTCTGCCACCTCGCGCTGGGTGCGCCGTTCTCCACCGAGAATTGACGAGATGTAAATGGCGGCTGCTGCGACGCCGGTTGGTCCCCTGCCACTTGTTAATTCGCGCTCTCCCGCCTGCCGAAGGATCTCAACCGCGCGGCTCTGAACTTCGCCTTTGAGCGTGAGCCCGGAGCAGAAGCGCGGGACGTAATCGATCGGGGATGTCGGGAGGAGCTTCAAGCCCAGTTCACGGGAGATAAACCGGTATGTCCTGCCGATCTCCTTTCTGGAGACACGGGACACTTCAGCGATCTCATCTAATGTACGCGGCACGCTGCACTGCCGGCATGCGGCATAGAGTGCTGCGGCGGCGACTCCTTCGATACTCCTGCCGCGGATCAGGTTCTTGTCCACTGCATCCCGGTACACCACTGCCGCAGTCTCCCGGACGTTTCTTGGCAGACCAAGTGCTGATGCCATCCGGTCCAGTTCCGAAAGGGCGAACGCAAGGTTGCGTTCCGTCGCGTTGCTCACGCGGATACGGCGCTGCCACTTGCGAAGACGATAGAGCTGGGCGCGATTCTTGGATGAAATCGCCCTGCCGTATGAGTCGCGGTTGCGCCAGTCGATCATTGTTGACAGTCCCTTGTCGTGGATCGTAAAGGTCATCGGGGCGCCGACACGTGAGCGTTTCATGCGTTGATCGTGGTCGAATGCACGCCACTCCGGACCCCGGTCGATGAAATCATCATCGATCACAAGTCCGCATCCCTGGCAGACCAGTTCTGCACGTTCGTAATCGTGAACGAGTTGTCGCCCGCCGCACTCCGGACAAACCGTCTCCGTGTGGTTCTCGGCTTTCTTCTCGTGCTCTTTCACTTTCGTGCGTGACTTGAGCGCTTCCCTCTCATTCTGAAGGACTTTTAACTTCTCAACTTCCTGCATCCACATTCACCAAATTTGTAAAATGATGTTCTCTCTTGTTTGCACCCAGACATCGATGGAGTTGTATGTTATCTCGCGAAGAGTTTCTCGTTCGGCAGAACGCCGCATGAACCCCCACAGAGAACGAGAGCATACGGGTTTTTTACGTTCCCAAAGACGTCCATGATCTTCCCCACCGGTCTCATCCGCCGATCGGTCACTTCGCTGTATAATCCCGGCAGCTGGGCGGCATCTACCTGTATGACAAGCATCCGGCTTCCAAAGGTGCTCATCGCTCGACCAACAACCTTCACACAACAACTCCGAAGATATCTGACACTAAATTAATTTAGTAATCTATATATGTGAAACCTTACGGTACTTAAACCTTGTGTGAAAATTTATATAGAAATATCAGGAACCGAGGAACTGGTCAATATTTAAAGATATTACGCGGGTGCATTCAGCATCGGTTAGTCCCGCCCCTCTTCCAATCAAAAATTTCGCGCGCTCATCCAGTAAATCATGGGGAGCATGTGCATCTGAGTCTATCACCAACTGGCATGACGTTTCACGTGCCACCAGAGCCACATGCCCATTCGTACGGTTGTGCCCACCACGCGACGTGAGTTCGAGTGCGACTCCGTTCTTCGCAGCGAGTCGTGCATCCTCAAGCGTGATAAGCCCGGGATGGGCGAGCACATCCACATCCCGGCAGGTACAGGCAGCATGGTTCGTCCCGGCGGCCACTGGTTCGACCGGAGTTTCGCCATGCACGATGACAATGTCCGCCCCCGCATTTTTTGCCCGTTTGGCGAGCCCGGAGATCTGGGTAGGTGGCACATGGGTGATCTCTACCCCGCACAGGAGCCGGACACCGAAGAGCTGTGCCGATTCCTTCACTTCGAGCAGGGTTGCGACGACAGAGGTGATATTCGAAGCATCCACATGATCGGTGATCGCGACGGTGGTGTATCCCAGCACCGCCATCCGGCGCACCAGTTCGGTAGGAAGCATCTCGCCATCAGACAAGATCGAATGGGTGTGCAGGTCGTACATGCCGCTCACCGTTTCACCTCCAGTTTGTGTGCTACTTTCTTTATGAGCGCTTCTTTGGACTCGTGCCATTCAGCAATGACGCGCCCCTCACGCCGTGCCCAGTGTGCCGGGTGGTGATGCACCTCAACCCTGAACTTCACGTTCGAGCGTTTCAGTGCGCGTTCGATATCACTCAAAACCGGACCCTTCGCGCCAAGCGGGATGGAAACCCTTCGCCCAGCCTTCCGGGAAAGAGACGCGTTGAAGTAACACGGATACAGGATGCACTCGCCTTTTGTGCCTTTCACCATTGCGAAAAGGTTTGTGGGTCAAGGTATAAACAGTGTCCGCTCCCACCTTGTATTATGCACCATATCGACGTCAGGATCGAGAAGGATGTATACGACGTCAACAACGCGATTGCCGAAGCGAACGCACGGCACTTAAAAGACCACAGAGTACGGGCGTTTGACCTGCTTGGCGCTATCGGATCCGGGAAGACTGCACTCATCGAACGTCTCGTTCCGCTTTTAGTAAAAAAAGGATTGAAGGCGGGAGCGATTGCCGGGGATGTGTACGGAGATGACGATTTCAAACGGATCGTAGCGCTGGGCATCCCAGCATATAACGCGAATACTGGTAAGGAGTGTCACCTTGATGCCCATCTGGTCGAGCACGCGATTGATCATCTCCCGCTGGATGCAATCGATCTGCTCTTCATTGAGAACGTGGGCAATATGGTCTGCCCGACTGATTTCCGGCTCGGGGCGGAGAAACGAGTAGTGATCGTCAGTTCCACTGAAGGTGATGACGTAGTCAACAAGCACCCGATGATGTTCCGGGACTGCACAATTGGCGTGATCAACAAGGTGGATCTTGCACCGTTTGTCGGGGCAAATCTCAACCGGATGGAGACCGATATCCACCGGTACAACCCGCAGATGCCGGTCTTTAAGACCAACATGAAGACCGGTGACGGTGTTGCAGCACTGCTCGATGCCATCCTCACATGACCCGTACGCTGTCGGGAAATACTATAAATAATCCTGAAAGGAATATATAGAGCACCACTCTGGGACGGATTCCCGGAATATATCATAAGGATTATGTGATACCATGCTCTGGCAGGGAGAATCAGTACGAAAGGTAACCGGCGGCAGGCGCAGACCTGCTGCGGGAAAGCGGAGATCGGAGATCGGGTCTGCACCAGCGGATACGCACATTGGTGAGGACCGGAGAAAAGTTGTCCGCACGGTTGGCGGAAACACGAAAGTCCGCTCGATGCGTGCAGCGTTTGCCAACGTAACGAATCTTGCGAATGGTGAGACAAAGAAGGTTAAGATTGAGAATGTTGATGCGAACAGCGCAAACCCGAACTATGTTCGTCGAAACCTGCTCACGAAAGGCGCCATTGTCAAGACCGAGATTGGACGCGCCCGTATTATGAGCCGTCCAGGTCAGGATGGCGTAATAAACGCGGTATTAGTCGAATAATTTTTTTATTAAAATGGCTTTCGCCATTTTCATTCCCGTATTTTTATGCCGTTGGCGGCTCTTTACCGGTTTACACAAAAGTCGGCAATCCGACTTTTTTAGTTTAGTGTGAACCGGCATGGGTTATCACGGGGGTATTCTTTTTTATCCCGTCACAAGACCGCGAATCAACAGTTTGATCTCAAACAGACCTGTTTATCCTACACGCGGGGGTCTTTGTCCTGTTTGAATCCCGAAGGGTACCATGTACTTTTTTCTCTTAAGAGTGCTACATAGAATAACTATGCGAAGGATCTATTATCGTTTCCCGCAGCGGGTGGATCTCTCGTTTGCAATGGGAATGCCGTTTTTAGAGACCCTGAACTACATCGCGGATCTTGACCGGCAGGAGACCACGAAGACGACCGGGACGGAACTCGTGAAAGTGAAGACGACCGTCGCAATCGCGGTTGACCGTGCAACCTTTGGTGACATCACCCGTGACATCCTGCGTCCCGGGGTCATCACCGAGGCGGCGGATCTCCAAGTGTCGGTTCTCGCGCTGGCACTGCGTGGCGGAGGCAAGGTCCCGATAGCAAACGATATCTTCTATCTCCGGCTTACTGACCGTGGTACGAGGACGGATATTGATATTGCAAAGGAAGGCGGCGCACCGGGACTGGATGCACTCGACTTGAAAAATATCCTGCTTGGTACCTCAAAGTGACCCTACAGACTACCATCGCAGCGCCGTTCCGTCATACCCGTAAGAAAGGGATGCGGAAGAACGAGCTCGTGTATTTTTATGCGCTTGACCGCAAATGGATGAGCTCCGACCAGGCAAACAGTCTTCTCCGGCGGGCTGAAGAGGACGGTCTTTTGAAACTGGAGAACGGGGTCTACTCAGTCCTTTTCGATCCGGCTACGGTCACTATCCCGATCGGGTTCAAGCCAACATCCGCCATCTTTGAAAGAAACGATCCGATGCAGGAACTCATCTCGCAGATCGCAAAAGTGAGGGGGGTGCAGGAGACCGACGTTGTTGCGGAATTGAACAAGGTCATAAAAGAACAATTCGATGGTAACCTCCTTCCCCCAGCAGCGCTCGTCATTATCGCAAAAAAATACGGTGTTCCCTTTGAGCAGCACCTCGAAGCGTTCCGGGAGAATATAAAAAAGGGCAGATGAGCGGCACCAGGTACGGAAACCCGGTGCTCACGTTTTTTCCGGAGTAAGAGAGAGTATTTCTCTTTTTTATGACATACTCTTTAGTGCGAAGAGCAGGAACAGGCATTGATGAGAGAACGAGGGCACAAGTCTGGGAAGATCCCGTGGCTCCTTGTCAGCACCGTTGCGGGGATTGTCATTGTTGTGGTGATGGCACTTTTGTATTTTTCCGGCAGTATCCCCGTCCCGGATGAATCGGCACCTTCTGGTCTGATACCTGCAAAAACGGTTAGTACGACCCTTCGGCAAATCACCCCCGCCGTCACCGTCATTTCCTCCGGCACTACCCGCACGCAAACCCCGGTTGTGACCGAGTCCACCCCCATTATCGTTCCTCCTGCCGGTGTATATGTCCGGGTCGATTATATCGGTTCCTTCAACGGGACATATGGCACGAACGGTATGCAGCAAACCGTGCGACAATCGGGAACCCGATGGTATCCGCTATCCAATGTCAGCGGAACGGTCTTTGCTACATTCCAGAAAGAGGACGGGACAACGAAAAACGCATTGACCGTAGGAATTTACAAGGACGGGAAATTATTGCGATCCGATAAATCCTCCGAAGCATTTGGGAAGGTTGAGATCTCCGCGGATCTCTGATGAGCATATACTTGCGACACCAGTGCATCCTTTGTTGCATCACGGGAGCGACCCCGGAGTATTAGCCCTTTCATTCCTAGTCAAACCACGAAACGCCCGGTAGCTTACCTATCGACAACCGTCTGCGAGCTAGAACGAAGGCTTTGATTATCGTATCCAGCTCGATAGAAAAAGAAACACGCTCCGTGCGTGAAAAAAAATAGTATCTGGATTTATTTGCGCTGCTTGGCTTTTTTCTTGTTTTCTGCCGTTTCTGCGCCTTCAACTTTCGGGAAAAGCTCGTCAAGAGTCTTGTCGCCATAGGTTGTCACACGGGCATTCACTTGGACAAAGTCCTGAGTGATCTCATGGGAGCGGATTAGTTTTCTCTTGCGCTCGCCCTCTACTACCGGATGGAATCCAACGCCACCGGCAAGCAGCAGGCGCTTGCGTCCTGAGCCGGGCAGACTCCTACGCGCGGGAGTCCCGGTGCGGTCAGAACCACCGGTGATCAGAATCTTATATCCCGCAAGCCCAAGCGTGCCTGCATCTACTTCATCCCCGATATTTCTGCCCACGATCGTCCCTGCTGCACCAGTACTGGCATCAACATTATAGGCGCGACCAGTCTTTGGGTCAGATACTACAACCTTTAACTCAACCATTCTGTTTTCTCCTGATAATTATACGAAAGATCCACACATAGTGGTCTTTTATCCACTCTCCGGCTCATCGGCGCTATCGCCTATGCACGTGAAGTACCCATTTAATTATACCGGTACGCTATTAAATCCTCGCTAATCCCAGACCGGAGCACCCTATTTGCCCCAGAAAGGCTCGCTCCGGCGCCGTAGTGCCGTGAACTCAGCGAGCACTTCAAGCGTGCCCACGTTGAGGCTTTTTGCCATCTCGCGTTCCAGCACCTTCACATGCCGTTCAGGAACATCGATGAGGAGATCGTCACCCACGCTTACCTGTCGCCCGATCGTTGCCCCTTCGATCGATATCGCAACTTCGAGCCCGGCTTCCGCCTCGCGAATCGTTTCCTGCCGGAGCTGCATGGTCTTTAAGTGCCCCACCTTCTTCCCGTCAAGCTTGATCAGGTCTACGTCGCTTTTCAGTTTCCCGCCCAGCACCCGTACACCCACCACTGCCGGGTTGCTCTGCCGGAATACACAGTCCGGCAGGAGGCGGATCTTTGCCGGCATGATAATATGCTCGAACTGCTGGCGCTCCGCGATGCGCTTCTGCTCGTCCCGCCATGCGACATACTGGTCGATCAGCTGGTAGATTACCTGCCCCTCGAACACCCGTGCCAGGGTGTAGAGCGGGTCTTTGATTATCTCGGCAACATCGGGGAGAAGGGGGGTATTAAACGAGAGAAGCACCCGGTACATGGGGTTTTTTATCGTCTCGGTATTGATCAGGTCATGCCGGCTCACCGGACCTACCTCCGCCCGCATCACGCCGATCCCCTTGCTGTCGAGCTCCTTGCAGAGTGCCTCAAGCCCCCCAATTGTATCCGCCTTGATCACGACACCCTCTTCCGCGAGGGTTACGTGGATTTCGCTCATCTCCTTTTTGATCCGCTCTTCGAGCTCCTCGCGGTTGCCCCGTATCACAAAGAGCGGCGAACCTGCGATTACGCGTTCAAGATTGGGGGCTGATACTTTGATCCCTGCCGCTGCCGCGACTGATTTCACGCGTTCGAACTTGTCTTCGATTAAAATCTCCTTTAAGGGATGGGGTTTTAAAAGCGACCGCACTTTCGTTGTCAACACGGCGTTCTGCGTTGCCATCATGATCTCATCCCCGATGGAAAGTGTCCCATCGTAGAGGATTACGTCCAGCGTTGGTCCGAGCCCCCGTTCTTCCTTCACCTCAAGCACGGTGCCGGCGCCCGGACCTTCTACCGAGAGTGCGAGTGCATCTCCCATGTACCGTTGGGCGAGACCTATCATGACGAGGAGCAGGTCGCTGATCCCCTCACCGGTATGTGCGCTTACCGGCACGATGGCAAGGTTGCGCTGGAAGTCCGATACCCGATCGAACCGGTCGGCAGAAAACCCGAAATCCGAGAGTTTTCCTACAATCTCGTAGGTCTTGTTCTCGATGTCGGTCTTAACCCGGTCATTCTGTAAGGAGAATGTGGAGAGGAACGATTCGTTTGTGTTCACCCGCCAGCCGTGAATGCGGTCGATTTTGGTTGCAGCGATTACAAACGGCGTCCGGCAGTTGCGGAGAATCTGGAGGGCTTCAACCGTCTGGGGCTGGAACCCCTGGCTGATATCTACGACAAGAATTGCCATGTCCGCGAGCGCTCCACCCCGCGCCCGCAGTGTAGTGAATGCATGGTGCCCCGGTGTGTCGATAAAGAGAAGCCCGGGGATATTGATGGGTGCTTTCTCCATCGTCCCGCTCATCTGGCGGATCGCTTCGATAGGTACGACAGTCGCGCCAATATGCTGCGTGATCGCACCGGCTTCAGAAGAGACGACAGATGATCCCCGGATACGGTCTAAAAGCGAAGTCTTCCCGTGATCGACATGCCCCATGACGCAGACGATTGGGGTCCTGATCTTTGGGGTTGTCACCATAATTCCTCTTCTGTGATCTTTGCTCTGGCACGGGATGAACAAATATCATCATCCCGGTTAAATCCGGTTTCGCATGAAACGTAATGTGCTGATTCGCTTCATACCTGTCTGGATTTTTTCTCTCTGCCACCGGATATGTTATGGACGTCTGAGCCTATTAATAGTCACTCCCAAACCCTCCGGGATTTACCGGGGTATATCTTTTTTGGCGCATGATCCTATGTGGCTGGAGCTGATGGGGCGGCGGACGAAACAGGAGATAAATTAATCAGAGTTCAGTTCCAAATTAGAAGGAATATCTGCCAGGGTAGGGTAGTCTGGTTATCCTAAGGGACTGTGGATCCCTCGACCCGGGTTCAAATCTCGGCCCTGGCCTCATCGTTGTACGTTTTTATCTTGATTTGCACGTATGTGCAATATGATATCCCCACGGAAAATGCCCAGTGCCCGCCGGCATAAATTCTTGAAGCCATCATCATAATAGTACACATAGGAATCTCAGGAGAACAAAGATGGATACAACTATCGTGATCGGCTATATCGCCGGTTGCCTCACCACCCTCTCGTTCATCCCGCAGGTGATCCGCAGCTGGCGGCTCCGGGAAACGCGTGATCTTTCGTTTTTGATGCTTCTTCTTTTTGCTGTCGGGGTCTGCCTTTGGGCAGTCTATGGAATTTGGATCGGATCCCTTCCCATCATTGCAGCAAACCTGATCACCTTTGTGTTGATCCTGTTCCTCGTCTGGATGAAGTTCCGGTTCAAATGACGTTTTTCGATTCCTGCATCCCGTTTCAGGGCGAATGCCCCCCCGCACGCAGCCGATTGATAACATCCGTTTTGTTTGGGGGAGTTTAAAAACGCACACGAACGCGTACGCATATGCACCCGAAGACATGGTAAATGCGAAGCGTTTTTCAGAGGAACTCCCGATGAGCTGATGACGTTGCAAGTATACGTGATGAAAACAGCGGTAGCCGGTTTCTATGTGGAAGATGCAAGAGGGCTATATAATGATCCGGACAAATACGTAAGAAGCACTCTGAGGGAGCAGCATGTGGACGGATAGACGATCGCTCGGGTGGGTGTTCATTTCGCGGATGATTGGGATCATCTGCTTTCTTATCGTTATCGTGTTTGCCAACATCCTCCTGTTCTATGTATCAAACCCGACATATCACGCAGCAGTCGAATTTCTCAACACTAACTTCTGGCTGCTTCTGATCATCGGGATCATCCTGTTTATTGGCGATATCTTTCGCGCCTTCCCATTTCCCCTTGATCTCCCGTACCCTGTCATAAAGGCAATCGGAAGCGTCTTTATCATCGCATTTGTCCTGCGCATTTTTGAGTGGGTTGACCATATCACTGCAAACAACCTGTACCATTATTTCTGGCTCATCTCCTTTGTGATCGTGCCACTTGTGTTCATCGTTGTCATTGTCTCCGGTTACTACGAGATCCTCCGCGAGCTCTGGGCAAGATCCAAGTTTGAGCCTGATGATGGCGGGGCAGATGGGGCTGAGATCCCGGTTGCAGTATCTTCCTCACAACCAGGAACGGATGTAAAAACATGGGATGAGATCGGTGCCGAGTTCCGGCTGATGCTGTATGACATCATCCACCGGTTCCGCGAGGAGATCCACCGGAAAAACCGGTGACGTTCCCATTCAGATCAACTCTCTATCCGGCACCCGTTCTCTCTATGAAATTCGCATTCGCGACTTTCTTTTCGGCTGGGGCTCACCTGAATTGGCAGGGGCATCAGTTTTTTAATAATCAGGAACTGGCAATACGCCAAAAAAAAAGAAAGATTGTGTAATTTAGGTAATTAGAACCGCGGTTTTCTGTGCTTTGGGAGACAGTCCCGGCAGTATACTGGCCTTCCCTCTGTTGGTTTAAAGGGGACTTCGCACTCTTTTCCACAGTCTGAACAGACTGTCTTTGTCATTTCTCTGGGACCGAAGTTTCTCGGACCGCCAAATCCTTTTCTTTCCATTCGAGGGTTACCGTTCCATGGTTGATGAGCGACTGGACACGGGGTAAAGCATCCACAAGTGCAGAGTGCAGGTTTTTCACCGTGTCACAAACGACCCCGCGCTCCTCTTTTCTCCAGGGTTTCGTGATGTTCGAATACAGGCACCTCCCTCCACAGAATGTTTGGATTGAACATTGTGCACATTCCCCGTTCACCGAAATAACCGGGAGCCGGGTCGGGTCAGCATCGGCAATGTGCCCAACGTAATAGTGCATCATACCGATCATCACCGGGCAGGGTGCGATGTGCCCGTCCGTCTGGATGCTGTAATTGGCGTACCCGGAACCGCAACGAAGCCGGCTGGGACGGTTGAGGAGCAGATCTTCCATGGGATCTAAAAAGGGGTACCACCGTAGCACCTCTCCTTTATCCGCCATCCGATCGACCCATGTCGTAACGAGCGCCCGGATGCCCGGGTTATACGAATCCTGTACCCAAGCAGTAAAGTTTCGGTGCCTAAAGTCACCGGCAAAATTGGCATCAAGCTGCCAGTGGATGGAAGAGAATGAGTAATCAGGATTATCCGCGAGGTAACTGACTGCATCAACAATATCCGTGCGCTCTGTGACAGTCATTCGTGCGATCAGTTCACCGGTAAATCCATTTGCCCGGATCCGTTTCACGTTCCGGATCACCTTCCGGTATACTCCCGTACCCCGGTTTGCATCAGTCAGCGCCTCGCGCCCGTCAATGGAGACGAGAATTGTTGAGAACCGGTTGACTGTACCAGGTGCAAGGCGGTCCAGAAGGAGGGCGTTTGTCTGGAGCATGAACCGCTGCACCGGAGCAGAACTCGTGATCGTTTCGATGAGATCTGCCTTCAACAGCGGTTCCCCCCCATAAAAGGTGAGGGTGACAGCAGGATCTTTTTTGAGGAATGCATAGAGCTGGGGGAGGTCAATATCCAGTTCTGTTGGGAGTACCGGATCGATCTCGACCGGTTCCGTCTCATCATCTCCGTTCCCTAGATCCTCGAACGCTTTTGCCCGACAGTAACTACAGCAGAGGTTGCAGTTGTCCGTGAGGATGAGATGGAAGTACACAAAAACCTTATTATTTTTGTATGTGCCTGCCGATAAAACCCCCGGCACCCGGTAGCAGGGGCTGGTGAACGAACTTTTAACCCCCAGCCGTTCATAATCCTGTTGAGGGCAAGCAACAAAGCCTTGAATGCCTGCCAGTTTCGTAAGATATAACCGTGCCCTGCCATAATTCCTGTTCATGCCCGATGGACCATTCTTCGCAAAGACGATCGAGACCCTGCCACGCAGTGAACTCGATGCCATGATCGACGAGCGTATCCGCTACACCGTGCACTACGCTGCGGAGCACTCACCATTCTACCGGCACTGGTTCCATGAGAATAATATCAATCCGGATGAGATACGCGTCCATGAAGACCTGATCAGTCTTCCGGTAATATCCGGGAAAACGATCCGAGAGCACCAGCCTCCGAATACTCCTGACTTTGAGTTCCTGTCCGCGGGCTGGGATGATATCTTCTCTATACAGGAAACGAGCGGAACGAGCGGTATACCAAAGAGCTTCTTTCTGACTTGGGAGGACTGGAAGCGGTACGCTGAAAAGTACGCACGAAGTTTTGTCTCGCAGGGATTCTTGAAGGGTGACAGAATTGTTGTCTGTGCATCGTACGGGATGAACGTAGGCGCGAATACGATGACAATCGCTGCCCAGCGTATCGGTATGGGTATCATCCCGCTTGGCAAGTGCACGTTCGAATCACGGACACTCAAAAACTACAAACCGACAGCGATCGTGGGGAGCGTGTTCAAGCTGCTGCGGCTTGGACGCCGGCTTGCGGCTGAAGGGTTGAAACCCTCCGAGACCTCCATTGTGCGGTTGGTGGCGGGCGGCGAGAGCTTTGCCGATGAGTCACGCGCCTATATAGCAGAGCAATGGGGATGCCCGGTCTATAATACGTACGGGAGCACAGAGGGCACGATGTGCGGCGAGTGCACGCAGGTCACCGGGCTCCATGTGCCGGAGGATCTCGTTCACCTTGACGTTTACGATCCTACCCTGCAGGCATTTGTGAGGGATGGAGAATGCGGGCGCGGGATACTGACCACACTTCTGCCTGTCGGGGGGAAGTGCGGGACGCTCCTTATCAATTATGACACCGAAGACACAACAGTCGTGCTCTCACGGGAGCGGTGCGGGTGCGGCAGGACACACATGCGGATCATAAATCCCCAGCGGGAGGCAGAGACGGTCTGGGTTTCCGGCAATCCGTTCAACCGGGTCGATATCGAAGCGGCAGTTTTCCAGCCGGAGAACATGGAGCATCTTACCGGAGAGTACGAAGCGTTTGTGTATGATGGCGACTCCCCGAACGAAACTATTCTGCGGGTGAGCCTTGAGTGTCTTGTCCCTGACCAGTGCGACCGCACGCTTGTCGAAGAGCAGTTTATTACCCGGTTTTTAAAGTACAAGCACGGGCTTGCGGCGCTCTACCATGACGGGGCATTGCAGGTGCACTTCAACTTCACCCCACCAGGTGGACTCGAACTCGCAAGACTAAAGGGGCGCCCGAAACGTCTCGTGGACCGAAGGCAATCATGATGTGCAGCTCATCGGCAGTTGCAGCAATGACGGTGCCTCGGCTCGATATCCATATCCTGTCCATTCCTACTGGATAACCGGGTGCCCTGCCCCTGTAAATACCGGTCACACGGATCAGCGCAAGGATGCGCCGCCGTTCTCCGGTGACTCCCGCCGGGGTTACCCCGATATCGGGGTTAAAACCATAATGCGCCCGAATTTCAGCAAACCGGTCATTTAAAACAGGATTTCAATCGGAGTGATTAGTGCGGCAGAATGCCAAAAATACCCTTAAAATTCTGGCAAAAAAGGGTACTTCGACGTTATTCGAAGGAAACTTTTTATATTATCAGTCGGCAACTCTCATTATCAAAACCCGAATGTGGTTTTGAGGTGTT
>JAPKXU010000258.1 GCA_026394655.1 Methanoregula sp.
ATCGTTGAAAATCAGCACTACTACCCACGATTATTCACGATCTGCTCACCTGACCGGGGCACTCGTCCTGACACATTTGAGAACCGGAGACCTTGCGAATTCCTATAATTATCTCCAGGACCTTATCCACTATGCACACGGTGATGTGAAGAAAAAAGCCCAAGAATTATCCGAACAGGTCGAGTTACGGATGGAGATGGGACTCTCAGAAATTCCCGAAGAGCTCATCCAGAAAGCGGAGTCTATTGTTCACGAGATCGATCTTGGTTCTGCGGGGAGAGAATAGCGGAGAACACCACTATTACCTTGCGATCTCCGGGGACCAGTACTAACCCGGGTTGTGAACCCGGTGATATCTCAGCAGATAGTCGGGATTATTACAGGCATGGGGATGTGAGATGATCCCTCCCCCTCATGTATCCTACATCGGGAAGACTTGGAATCTGAGGGTCTGAACCCTTAAGGAAATAAGTCCATTTTAGGCACATTTCTTCTTCCCGATATGTCGGTCTACCGGCAAACCCCAAAAAAGAGTGAACACGGTGGTGATCAGACTAAAACAAAATTGCCGGAGCCCAATTTTGTTACCGTTTATTGAAAAGGATGCAAATAAACAGAGGATTTTTCATTCCGAGGTTTTTTTGCCTAGTAATATATCGAAAATGTTAAATTACGAGTCCATTAATTCAGATACATGAACAATGCAGTCCCATCATACTAATCCCCAACCTGTGTTGTTCTGAGGGTATCATGCACACATGAACCTGATTGGGGAGAACAAAGATGGAGAAACAGTTCGAGATTATATGTCTGGTTGCGCTGGTGCTTATGGTAATTGTCTTACCGGTGGCTGCAATCCCGACCGTCATAGATCAAGGAGTTAGTACGTATGATGCAACGGATACCCACTTAATTCCAAAAACCACTTGGAAAACATCAGAATACGCTCAAACAGGAAATGAAATTGTGGTTTGGATACGAATTCCACCCGGTTCTGATGTTAAACCGTCATGGCCATACGTGACACAATACCGACTTTTTACACCCGATGGACAGGACTATCGAAAGGACATCCTGCAGGCTTCGGGCGATTACTTTTCACGGCAATCCGGTTATGTAGTTCTAACTAACGTTGGAGGTTCAAACATTTACCTTTCAAACCCTGATGCCGGATTCAAAGTTGAGAAATATTACTCCGATGCAACTCCTCATGAATATGGAGGATTCTATTCTGATTTGCAGCAAGTCAGTTTTAGGGAGCATCCCACGGATTGGGATGGGAAGCCACTTAAACCGTTCCAAAGGGCAGGAACATGGAAAGTTGAGATCTATATTACCGACACTGATCAGTACAAAAATGATGGGGGCAAAAAACCAAACGAGGGCACACTGGTAAGTACTCAGTACTTCACCATTGTCGATGATACCCAGACTACAACAACATCAACCACGCCGACATATATTCCGGTTTCCGTGACTACAACACCAATAACTCCATCGCCAACTCAAAACATAATCATTGAGGGAGAGAACTATCTCAACGCTAACGTAAAGAAAACTGGTGCTTCATGGGACAGCACCGTAGAGAAGTGCCCAACATGGCGAGGTACTGACTGGTCGGGAACCGGTGACTATTATCTCTCCCAAGGAGCGGATACACTGACCTATGCAATAAACGCCCCTGCAACGGGAAAGTACGTCATGTGGATGAGGGACTGGTCTGATCCCACCATGCAGCTGGTGACCGGCAGGTTACAATCGCGATAGACGGTTCAACCATTGGCACGTACGATGCGGCATCATCCTTCAACAAGGGCACTACAGGATATGGTTGGGACAAACTCACAACTGTTGATTTATCATCGGGTTCTCATACCATGACAGTAACGAAAAAAGATACTACCAGTTCAGCAGCCATCATCGATACCCTCTGGTTCTCATCTGATCTGAATGCAGTTCCCGTCGGCCCAATAAGCCATAGCACTTCGCTCTGCTCAGCTACAACCCAGACATCACAGCCCGTGATCTATTGCACGCCCCCTCTCTGTGATCGTCCGGCATACATCTGCCCACAGGGTCAAACCTGCTCCGGAGGGTGTGGGATGGTATGTGCACCCACAACATCCCCCAGTCCTATGAGTCCGGTACCCATTCTTGGGGCATTGGCGATATGCGGGATTATCATAGCGGTAATGAAGCGGAGATAACCCAAAATTTTC
>JAPKXU010000014.1 GCA_026394655.1 Methanoregula sp.
GGATCAGCTTCTGCATACCCCATCTCCCGCGCCTCCATGAGCGCCTGCTCGTACGTGAGCCCTTCAGCTGCCATGCGGGTGAGGATGTAATTGCAGGTTCCGTTCAGCACTCCATGAATCGCAAGGATCTCGTTGCCGCACAACCCATGTTCTAGCGTGTGCATGATCGGTATCGCGCCCCCAACAGTTGCCTCGTACCGGAGTGTCACGCCGTTCTCTCTCGCAAGCGTTGAGAGTTCCTTGTATGCAAGGGCAATTGGACCCTTATTGGATGTGACCACATGTTTCTTTCGGGCAAGTGCTGCCCTGATATACCCGGTTGCAGGTTCGCCGGATAGCGCATTCGTCGGCGTCACTTCGATCAGCACGTCGTATTCTGCATCGCGGATGATATCCTGCGCAGAGATTGCCCGGTCCCCGCAGGCACCGGACTTCTTCTTATCGGCAAGCACCTTCAGGGAATCGATCCCGGCACGATCCATGCACCCGCTCTTTGAGTCTGCAATCCCGGTGATGATGAGTCCCAGCTCCTTTTTTGCGATCATCTCAGCGACGCCCCGCCCAACAGCCCCAAGCCCGATCAGTGCAACTCTCATGGTGCCTCCTCCGCAAGCGGTTCGAGTAACAGCAGGGATTTCTGTTGCGCGACCCGCCTCAGGATTGCAAGTGCCGTCTCCATATCATTCCGGTTCACCGCTTTTATTGTGACGCGGGATGTTGATCGCTCATTGATCGCCGGCATGCTCATGGAGAGCTCGCACACTTCTGCAAATCCGGTAGAATCAATCTGGTCAACCGTGTCCGAAAGGTCTGTGTGCATCAGGTGCCCGATCATGATGACCGTCCGCTTGTACAAAAGGCGCTCCTTGCCGATCCGCTGGATGTGAACTCCCTCGTTCTTTAACAGCGTCACCAGTTTATCAAGACGCCCTTCAGGAAGTTCGAGCACGATCTGGACATTCAACATATGGTGAGTTGAATCCGGGTCACGCTGGTGAATCACCGCGATGATATTCCCGCCAACATCAGATATCGGTTTGAGGGCAGCGACCAGCTGTCCCGGAGAATCCTTCATCTCAAGTTTCATGGAGACCTGCACAAGACCACCGTCAAATAGTAGAACTGCTTTCAAGATAAGCTTTTTATTTTGTTGCTATTGGATCTGCAAAAAAAGGTTTCTTAATTGGAGAGTTAAACCGGGATCTTCCCGTATTCATCTGCCAGCTAACCCCCCCCACACGTCAAAGCCACGGATAGTTTCAAAGTTTCCGGAGTTTATTATCGACCTTTTCAAAGAAATTCCGGTGCGCATCCACAAACAGTGCCGGTTGCTCTGCCTGCTTTACTTCGATTGCCACTGAACTTCCGAGTTCGATCGTCTCCTGACCGTCAATCACCAGATTTGCAGGTTTGAGACTCTCCAGCCGGATCTCAAGACGCCGGCTGCTGCTGATCAGGTGTGGACGGGATGAGAGCATGTACGGGGCGAGCGGGACGAGAAGAAACCCCTGGACACGGGGATCAACAATCGGACCTCCCGCGCTCATTGCGTATGCCGTTGAGCCGGTGGGTGTACTGACAAGAAGCCCGTCGGAACGGAACTGCTCGGCAACAATACCATCAATGACAATAGAAAACCGCAGCATCTTTGCCGGGCGCTGGGTTACAATGAGAGCTTCGTTAAGGGCATCGCCGAGATGCTCCCCGTTGCGCGAGAACGAGCAGCGCATCCGCTCCTCGATTGAGAACCCATGCGGGAGCGTTTTAACGTACTCCAGTGCCTCTGTAGGTTCAAGATCGGTAAGAAATCCTACTTCCCCCCAGTTTATGCCGATGAGCGGGCACTGGTGGTGCATCTGCTGGACGGTGCGCAGGATCGTGCCGTCTCCACCGACAACCACGACAACATCAGCTGCTGCATGTGACAACTGCACGCCGGTTTCCCCAAGTGCAGCAGCTGTATCACTCTCGAAGATGGCATCATTACCCTCGCTTACCAAGGCAGATTTGATCTTTCGTGCAAAGGCAAGGGCATCCACATTGTCAATCCGGGAGACAAGAAGGCACTTCATAGTTGTTCACCGCAGGTACTCGATTACTTTGTGATGAAGTGCGCCGTTCGTTGCGACGATACACCGCCCTATTGTCACTTCGTCCGGGAACTTTATCGCATGCCCCTCCAGATCCGTCACCTTTCCCCCGGCTTCAGTGCAGACAAGCATGCCCGCTGCTGCGTCGGTGACCCGGAGTGTCCCCCGCAGGTCAATAAACCCATCAATTCTCCCGTTACCGATGTAACAGAGCTCAAGGGCGGAAGCACCCAAGAGACGCCACCGCCGGATCTTCTGCCCGATCTGCATCACGCGGGTGGGATCGAACTTCCTGCCATATACGCTCATGGCGCATTCATCAAGATGCGAAATTTTCGATACCCGTATAGGCTTTCCATCGCAATACGAGAACTTGCCTTTGATCGCGGTAAAAGTTTCACCGCTCGCGAGGTTCCGTACAAATGCCTGCCGGACGACGCCATCTTTTGCATAAGCAATCGAGAGCGCGTAGAACGGGATGCCGGCAACTGCATTGAACGTCCCGTCGATGGGATCGAGAAAGATGGTGCCTTCACCCTCATCAAACCGGACTTTGCCGGCTTCTTCACTGATGAGAAGGGAACAGAGCGGGTTCTCTTTTAAATATTCAAGGACACAGTCTTCGGCTACCTGGTCAATCCTTTTTGTCGGTGTGAGGTCCGCGCCCATGCCAATGACCTCGCCCCCTTCCGGAGTACCAGTCAGCCCCCGGATCCGCTCTTCGACTTGCTGCGCCATCTCCCCGCACGCGGAAAGGAACTCCATATCCCAAAAAACCTCGCTCTTCGTTCTTCGTTGTATTAATAATGGGCAATAAAGATAAATTACTACCGCGATCAAGATATGTTCACGTTTAAGGTTGTGAAATAAAAATGAAAGAACAGACTGAGATCGGAAAGATCAAAGAGGGACGCTACATTGTAGTCGAAGATGAACCCTGCCGGGTAGTCGGAATCGCCACGTCAAAACCCGGAAAGCACGGTGCGGCAAAAGCCAGGATCGATGCGGTAGGCATCTTTGATGGCGTGAAACGTTCAATCGTTCAACCGGTGTCTGCAAAGACGTATGTGCCGATTGTTGAAAGGAAGAGCGGGCAGGTGCTCTCGATTGCAGGCAACATGGCGCAACTGATGGATATGAAGGATTACACCAACTTCGAGATCACGATCCCCGAGGACAAGAAGGGGGGCATCGAAGTGGGAAAAGAGTATATGTATATTGAATCCATGGGAAAACGAAAGATTGATTGATCGATCCAGTCACCTGAATACAGGAAATTAAAAAACATCCCAATACTCTCTTTTATCCATTCGTGCGATGAGTCCATTCATGCGAAGAAAACCTATATGATTCCCATTGGGACACATGCAGACAGCACGTAAAAAGGCACGAGCCGTTATCAGATTAAATCCGGAACGATTGTTACCCGATGATTTAACATCCGGGACTGGCAGAACCTGATGGAGTTATTATCGATGAATAGCAGCAGTCAATGCATTTTTTGCACGCGCCGGCAATCTTCAAATGAGTCCTCTATGCCCAACGAATAATACCAAAAGTGTCCAGTAGCATTGGGACGCATCATCCCAATGATCGTACTGAATCAGGAATATTTTTTGAAAATGGGATGCGATGGATATCTTATTTTTTTACCTTCCGGATAATGGTCAGGTCACCAAGGGTCTGGGTAATTTTACTCTGGGTCTTCTTCTCAGTCTCGTCACTAATGGCGTCCAATAATCGGATCTCGAGGACTTTTTCCAGTTTTTTCCGAACATCTTCTTCCGGGATCAGCTCGCCTTTCTCGATCTTCTTTACAAGCAGTTCCTTTTCCTTCATCTGCATGGCGAGATCTTTTTGTGACAGTCCCTTCGCCATCCGGGCTTTCCGTATACGTTCGCCGTAGTCCTCGACAATATCCCCGCCCATATAATCAAACATATCCCGCTTCCGCTGTGCGGGGACGAGAACAACAGATCTCGCAGCACCAGACGCCGGTCGAGCCGTCACCTTCCGTGCATCTGTTCTTTTAGGCTGCTGGACCTCTGTCCCATATCGTTCGCAGCGACTGCATACCTGCAGTTCCGCCCCCTCGATACGCATCAGTTTTGGGATGCCGCGAACCGGTTCGCCACACATTTCGCACTGCATAATCTCACAAACACTTTATACCGTGATTTCCCTATATAGCTATTTGAGGAACGACATGAGCGATACTATCAGGCAGATGGCAGAACTCCAGACACCTGAAGAATTAAACAATCTCTATCGCACGCTCACCAACCAGTTACGTCAGCAGCTCCAGCAGAGCGAGAACGACAAGCACGATCTCGAGATACAGATGCTTGACCGGGTAGGCACCCTTGAATCGCGCAACTTAGAGCTCAGGGAGCAATTGAGACAGTCAGAAGCGGACAAACGGTATATCGAGACACAGAAGATCCGTTACGAGCGGGAAGTCCGCAAATTAAAAAGCGAGAGCGAACTATTAAGGACACCCCCGCTTATCATCGGCACTATCATCGATGTACTTGACTCAACCCGTGTAGTTGTCCGGAGCAGTGCCGGTCCACGATTTTTAGTCCGTAGTTCTCCTTCCATCAACCCCGAAGACTTAAAAGCCGGTGCCCGGTGTACGCTCAACCAGCAGTCTCTTGCGATCGTTGAACTGCTACCGGACAGCTTCGATGCACAGATCTATGGCATGGAACTCGTAGACTCTCCCCTAGAAACGTATGCAGATATCGGCGGATTGGAAAAGCAGATCAACGAGATCCGTGAAGCAGTGGAACTGCCGTTGAAACGCCCGGACCTTTTCACCCGGATCGGCGTCGAACCCCCGAAAGGGGTGTTGCTCCACGGTCCGCCAGGAACCGGTAAAACACTCCTTGCAAAAGCAGTTGCGCACGAGACAAATGCACACTTCATGCGGGTGGTGGGATCGGAACTTGTCCAGAAGTATATCGGTGAAGGAGCTCGCCTCGTCCGTGAGCTTTTTGAGATAGCAAAAAAGAAATCCCCGACTATCATCTTCATCGATGAGATCGATGCAGTCGGGGCATCCCGGACAGAAGCAAATACCTCAGGTGACCGTGAAGTCCAGCGGACGCTGATGCAGCTCCTTGCCGGCATGGATGGTTTTGAGAACCGGGGGGACGTGAAGATCATCGGCGCAACGAACAGGATTGATATCCTTGACCGGGCGCTGCTCCGCCCGGGACGGTTTGACCGGATCATCGAAATCCCGCTCCCGGAGGAGGGCGGGCGGCTCTCCATACTGAAGGTGCATACCCGGCTCCTGACAATGGATGACAATGTAGATCTGGACGAGATTGCCCGGCTCACTGATGGAAAGAACGGGGCGGATCTTCATGCCATCTGCATGGAGGCGGGCATGTTTGCGATCAGGAAGGATCGTGAAGCGATAACACAGGATGATTTCCTCCTTGCAATCGAAAAGGTCGGACTTGATTTCCACCGGGGATTTCCCGACATTGGCGGCGCCATGTTTGCGTAATTGGCGGAAGGTTCTCCTTTTTTATTTCAATATTTTGTCTGCAACGGAAAGCGGATCATTACTCTTCTTCGCTGCCTTCAGTCGCTGCATCCTGCAGCGGTTCCGGTTCAACCCGTTCGCCGGTTTCTTCTTCCGTGCACCAGACTTCTAGTGGCTGATTTACCCCAATCACTTCCTGGTGATACTCCTCAATAACCGATCCCGGGGACATGACGATATTACTAACCAGTTTTCCATCGCGAAAACCGTAAAGCCGCCGGAAAGCCCATGGTTTTTGTAAAATGGTCACCCGTTCATAATAGACATCTTCTGCCAGTCTGCGGGTGCAGAAGATGCCCGCGTCAACTTCAAAGAGCACTTCCTGCATGTATCGCCGGATGTACCAGCGCAGCTCGGACACGAGCGATAAGGCACTTCCCAGTGAGGTGACTGATATCTTCACTCCGCAGGGAAGTCTCTTCGGGTGATAAAACCGGAGGACGAGCCGGCTCGTTTCAGACGCAAAAAGGATATGGTGGAGATCGATGCCTTCCCGCTGGACAAGAAGAATATTCATTGCATATTCCCGGGCAGGATTGTTGCATCACCCAAGTTGACGGATCAGGTATACATCCGTGAGTCGGTTATCATATCAGCTTTGACCTTATGTACCGCGTTTATCATATCGATCATCTCAACCGCCGGAGCCTCGCGCCGCACCGCCATCATCCCGGCTTCCCGACAGATTGCCTGGATCTCTGCTCCGGTGGACTGTTCGGTCATTACCGCTATAGATTCAAGGCTCACATCAGAAAGGCGCATCTTCTTTGAGTGAATCTTTAAGATTGCCAACCGTCCCTCGGGATTCGGGAGCGGGATCTTAATCAACCGGTCAAACCGTCCGGGTCTCAACAGGGCAGGATCAAGCATATCCACCCGGTTTGTCGCTGCCATGATCCGGATATCGCCCCGGTTATCGAACCCGTCCATCTCCGCAAGGAGCTGCATCAGCGTCCGCTGGACTTCGGCGCTGCCGGAGGTGCCATCGTTCGTACGCGTGCTGCCGACAGCATCGATCTCATCGATGAATACAATCGCCGGCGCACGTTCCCGTGCGAGCGTGAAGAGTTCACGGACAAGCCCGGCACCTTCACCAATGAACTTATGGACGAGTTCACTCCCCGACATCCGTATGAAGGTAGCCTTCGCTTCATGTGCGACGGCTTTTGCGATCAGGGTCTTACCCGTGCCCGGTGGACCATAGAGGAGGATCCCTTTTGGTGGCTCGACACCGACGCGCCGGAAGATCTCCGGTTTTGTCAATGGATATTCCACTGACTCACGGACTTCTTTTATCTCATCTGCAAGCCCGCCGATCTGTGCGTAGGAAATGTCCGGCGATACTTCAAGTTCCATCACCCGGATCCGTGAGTCATAGACATTCCCGATGATCTTTACAATCGAAAGGGCGTTGTTGACCGCGACTTTTGCACCGGGTTTTAAGAGTGGCAGGAGATCATCTGAAGCGTGGGTCAGGTACTCTTGGTTGTTCCCCTGCTGGCGGAGATAGATCTCGCCGTTCGGGAGGATATCGACAATGACCGCAACAAAGAGCGGCATTTTCTTTAACTGGTTGTTCTCCCGCTTCAACTGGCT
>JAPKXU010000180.1 GCA_026394655.1 Methanoregula sp.
AACGGTTTTTCCGAGCGGGCGAATGTCCTAGTTGATGCGAACCGGAAGGTCGTATTCGTGAAAGTGTACCCGGTGCACTCGGTTCCCGATATCCAGGAAGTGATCGGGTTCTTACAACAGATAAAATAAAAAACGGCTCGATCCTGCAAATAATGGATGGTGTCAGATGTATCTGAAACCATTAATTCATGAGGAAAAAGTAGTCCGGAAAAATAGTCAGGGGTTGTGGGAGTTTTGATTACGGTCGCCAACCCGGGAATGAAAACACCCTAATAGTTCCCGCACCCGAAAGATGATCAGCTGCTTGTGACGCAGAGGAAGGTTCTGGCATGGTGAAGGCAGGTGTGCATGTCTCAATCGCAGGTTCGCTCGATCTTGCGGTTGACCGGGCGAAAGATGCGGGTTGTGATGTATTCCAGATGTTCTCGCGCAATCCGCGGGGATGGAGCAGCAAACCATTGTCAGACCAAGATTGTGACACGTTCAAAGCGAAGATTAGAACAACGGGCATCCTTCCCGTAGATCATATGCCGTATCTCCCAAACCTCGCCTCACCCAAAGACGAAGTCTGGGGAAAGTCAGTCGAGACACTCAATTCAGAATTAGACCGGTGCGATCGTCTTGGCATCCCGTACCTTGTGACACACCTTGGGCATCACCTTGGTACGGGCATCGCCGGGGGCAGGGCACGGGTAATAAAAGCCATCAATGCAGCGCTGGAAACAAACGACACCTCCGTCATGCTGCTCCTTGAAAATACGGCGGGTGAAAAGAACAGTGTCGGCAGCAGTTTCGAGCACATCCATGCGATCATGGATGCACTTCTCCAGCCTGAACGGATCGGTGTCTGCTTCGATACCTGTCATGCGTTTGCCGCAGGGTACGAACTGCGCACAGAAGCGGGGATAAATGAAACCCTTGCGCAGATGGATGAGCAGTTCGGCACAAAACAAATCAGAATCGTCCACCTGAACGATACAAAAGGAGACCGGGGCAGCGGGTTGGACCTGCACGAGCATATAGGAGGGTTGGACCGGCACGAGCATATCGGCATGGTATTTATCGGGGATGAAGGGTTCCGGCGGATCCTCCACCACCCGGTCTTTAGAGACCTGCCCTTGATCTGCGAGACACCGGTTGATGAACGACGGGATGATATGGGCAATATTGCGAAGGTCCGAGAACTCGCAGCGTGATCTCGCACTCATCCGTTGCGGATCTTCATTGCCGTTCGATCAGTCACCGTCTGTTCATAGAACTCCGGTGTGAACGTCCGTTCTTCTACGGTACCTACTGCGTGCTCCAGTGATTCCGTCAGGGCAACGCATGCCTGCCCCGGTACACCCTGCACATGGATGACGACTTTGCCGTCAGTGCCAATCGTAATTTCGAGTTCCTGCATCTGCATCTGATCACCTGTTTTTATGTAAGCCGAAAGAGCGGCATGGCGTCTTTTACCAACCTGCCGGTCTGCACATCCCTTGCTGTGACGGCGAGCTGTTTTGTCCCGTCAATTGTAAACGTGACCTCGAAACGTGGCTCTCCTTTCTTTGCCGGCGGGTCCGCGACTAGAAACATAGGCGCCCGCTCATTCACCAATACGGGCGGGTGCTCGCCAGAAGGAGTTGTTGCTGCATCCGCGCACCGCAACCCGCCTCCAGTGGCTGCGACGAGTTCAATTGTATGGCACGGAGACTTCCCGTCACTGTTCCTGTACTCGTAGAGCGGGATACCAAGATGCGTCTGCCCGTCATACGCAGCACTGATAACAATCCGGGCAACCTGCCCAGCACTGGGATATGGTGTCCCGCCCCGGACAAGGAACCGGTACCCATGCGTCAGCGTGACCGGGTCCCAATACCGTATCGCGTAATCGTTTCTGATGCGTGCGGTTGTTAGTGTTCCCGGCGTATATGTCGCCGCCCCCCGTGCTGCAGCCCATTCCGGGCGGTCGCAGACAACGGGACACCGGGGAAACTTGTGACACACGGCATCCTGCACTGCCGGTATCGCGGCACACCCGCCTGCAAGAACGACTGTGCTGATATCGCCTATCGTGTATCCCCGCATACGGGCAGCGGCAAGCGCCCGGTTAATCGTGTGATCAAGCGTGGCAAAGAACCCCCGGTCTTTCATGATCTGTTCGAGCAACTCGCGATCAATACAGGTATGCATGGTGGGATTGGCGCTGCTGATGACCATATCCACTTCGTTTTTAACCGACAGGAGTTCTTTTGCCCGCTCGTATTCCACGACTGGCACACCATTGTGCCGGTTTATCTGCTCGTGCGGCTTGCCCTGCCGGTAGTGAGATTCAACTTCTGCAGAGAGCCATGCATCAATCTCCGCTCCCCCGCAGTCGCTTCTCGCACTCCCGACAACCCGGATCCGGCAGCCGGTTGCGGTGGGGAAATGGGCAGAGTGGATGGATTGGGGGGAGCTGGTACCTACCTCATCCGGCATACCGATAGTAACCGTACACGAGACGCCCCCCATGTCCACAATAAGCACCGGTCTACCCGTAACAAGCGGCACATCCATCCCCAGCATCACGGCGGAACATTCATCCAGCACGTAAAAAAACCGGATGCCTGCCGCTGCGGCGACGCTGGCAATCCAGTCCTCGTAATGCGGGGGTGCATCGACCGGCAGGGTGAAAACCACTTGGGTTGGCTGGCACTCGCACTGCGTGAGAGCAGCCGTGAGCACACGGTGAAGAAAATGACTGCCTGCCTCTCTGGCGCTGCACTGTGTTCCATCACCCGCCGGCACTTGCACCGGACTGTCCGTGAGGAGATAATGTTTCAGGCACGCAGCAGTCGAACCGGCACCCAGCGTGCCGGAAGCGATCACTTCAGCGCCAACAAGCGATGTGCCGGTGGCAGTGAAATGGACAAGCGATGGGACAACCGGCACTTCCCTCCCGGTACCGGCTCCCGGTAGTTGCCGTGACAGGGATGGGAGCGCGAGCGGGTAGCAATCCGCCATCCCCCCATTTGTTACAGCGACCTTCGTCAGTGTAGTCCCGAAATCAATTCCAAGCCGCACCCCGCATCCTGCACACTGTTTTGTTCCCATGGCATTCACCCGACGATCTGGATATCATAGGCTCCAGCGACCGGTTGCTGGATGCACAATTCGATCTCATGGCGGAACCTGGCTTGTAAAAGATGTTCGAGAAACTGCCACCGTGCCAACGCAGGATCCGAGGGATGAGCCCGTATATAGTCACTGACACGGGAGAGATCTGCGAGAGTAGTCTTGCCAAGCGGGCAGGTAAAGGGCAGGCTCCACACACGGGTTGCACCATCGCGCCCACTGGTCACGACACGGTCTTCCCCGGAACAAGGGGTCAATGCGATAATCGCACCGGTGTGTGCCTGAAAACTCCCGATGAGTTTGTTGTTCGCCCGTGAAAAGAGTGCAAGGATACCGGTCTCGTAACCGGCGATCAGTACCTGTTGATCGCGGGTGATGGCAAGAGCAGTCACCTTTGCCGGGATCGTTGCAAAGGAAGCAATGGGATACCCTGTCGGCAGGTGGACAAGGGAGACTGCACCGGTCTTTTCCCCGATAACGAGAATGCACCCATCCGGCGATAGAGCACAGGCACTCACCATATGTTTGCCGCAATTAAACGTTGCCATGGAGCGACCGTCAACCGGGTCCCAGAGATGGACTGTCGAGTCGCTGCCCACGGTCACGACTGATGAATTGGAACGAGAAGTGGCACACAAAGTGACAATCCCGGCGTGTCCTTCGAGCGTGTGCAGGAGTGTTCCATCGGCGAGATTCCAGAACCTGACCTTCCCATCCCAGCCACCCGAGACGAGTGTCGTGCCGTCATAAGTGAACGTAATGCTCCGAATCGTTGAGCTGAGTCCTTCACAGGCAAAGAGTCGCACACCGTCAGCGATTCGCCAGAGGCAGAGGGAATTGTCACTTCCTGCGCAAGCGATGCATGTCCCATCCGGGCTGATGGCGAGTGCCTTCACGCTCGATGTATACATGTCAAGCGTCCGGATACAGGAGCCGTTTTGTGTGTCAAAGAACCGGCATGTCCCATCCATGTTGCCCGTGATGACCGTGCTGCCGTCCGGCGTGCTGCACAGGCACGTTACGTCACCCGCCCTGACACGGAGCGTATGCAACGGTTCTCCTGATGGCAGCTCCCACAGTTTCACCGTGTCGCCCCATCCACAACTTGCAAGAGTAGTACCGTCAGGTGACGAGACACATGCGATCACCGGTCCGGTATGTGCTGCAAACTCCCTCTCTGGTTCGCCCTGTGGAAGCGTAAAGAGCCGGATGGTGCCGTTGTTGCACCCTATAACAAGGAGCGAGCCATTGGGGGTTGTTGTGGACGAGGAGATACCCTGACGGTATACCGGAACAGTAGTCCGTGTGCCCGACGGGAGATGCCAGATCGAGCATGTGCCATCGGTACTTCCGATCGCGAGACCCTTGTCAAAAGGCGAGACCGTGCACGAGATGGCACTCCTGTCAAATCTTTCAGTGACGGGCACGGATGTACCGGTAGGGATATCGAGAATGAGGGGTGCTATACCACTTCCCACCATAACGAGCCTGTTACCGTCAGGAGTGAACTGGAGGAACCGGGGGTCTTTGGGTTTTACGGGAAACTCCTGCGTTATTACCGGGTCATTCAAGAGATGGATGCATATTTTTCCTGCTGAATCTGTACTGGCAAGCTTGCTGCCATCCGGGGTGATTGCCATACAGGAAATTGCGGATTGGTGACAATCGAGCGTTGCGGTGATGTGCCCGGTTGCCGGGTCCATGATCCGGATAATCCCATCAGTCCCGCCGCTGATGACCGCCACACTGTCAGGAATGCGCGCCATGCATGCTGTACGATCGGTTCTGCCCCGCGTGTCCCAGAGCAGGTTGCCTGTACCGGAATCCCAGCACCAGACGATGCCATCATGATCGGCACAGACCAGCAGTCGCCCATCCGGAGTGAAGACAATTGATCGGGCTGCACCGGTTCCCGCTTGCCGGGTATAGAGAAGGGTGCCACTTTTCGTGCTCCACATTCGGCACTGCCCGTCGGTCCCGGAGGTTACAAGCAGGTTGCCATCCGGCGAAAATGTGAGCAGTGACGTCTGACTGGTGTGCCGTTCAAGAGTCAGGAAGGGCTGTCTCTCCGGAGCAGGAAAAGACCATGTTTCTGGTAGTGTATCGAGAAGTGTAGTAAAAATTCTTCGTTCATCTCCGTCAGGTACCCAGCCGGATGCCCGCAGGCAATGGAGCGCGGATACGGCGATGGGTTGGGGGGCAGAGAACAGGATGCGCCAGAGTTCATTCCACCGGAATTCCTCCGCAAGCCCGCAGACAACCACCGCCCATTCAACGGTTGACCACGGGTGCGGCTGCTCTCCAGTGACATTCCCCAGCAGTGCATCCGCAAGTATGGGGCAGGTGTGGTTCTTCTGTGCCGCGTTGAGGCACGCCATCTTTTCCTGCACATCTGCCCCCGCATATCCCCCGGCAAGAAGCGGGTGTGCCGGGAGCGGATCGAGAAGCGTAAGTAAATCCAGTTTGCCGGTCACAAAGAAAAAAAGCGCCCGTGCCGTTTCTGTTGAGGGAGCATAACGGCACTCCTGCGAAATGCGGGTGAGCCGGGGATCATCGCGTATCATCACCTCCCGGCAAAATGTATCGACAGCCCGCGTTTCATGGAGCGAAGAGAGAGCAGACCCGGCGATATCGCGTACTGTTTTTGACGGGGATGATAAGAAAAGTACGACCAATTCCCGCACCGCTCCGGCATCACCTCCCTGCACAGTAGATTCTGCCAATTTACGGGTTGAACGTGCCAGAAGCCATGTGCCAATGACCGGAGCATGCCCGAAACCCTTCATGATGGTCACGGGCGGGCAGGCAGAAATGTCTCAAGTGCTACCGGATGCTCGATACCAGACCGTTCCTTTGCGGCAGCAGAGGCAGAGATCGCCCGCCCTTCAGCAAGCCACGCCCGGAGCGCTGCGACCGTCTCACGCTGGGAGATCGAGAGGGGCACCTGCGTCCTCATGGAGCACAGGATATCCTCTGTTTTCACGCGGCGCATATCATCATTAAAGGCAGAGTACATCGCGTCGATGACCGTCTGCTCGATCTCGGCGCCGACATACCCTTCACTTTCTCGGGCGAGCAGGTCAAGATCGAACTCCTGTGGCATGCATCTCCGCTTCTTGACATGCACGGAAAAGATCTCCCGCCGTTCCTCCATGTTCGGCAGGTCCAAAAAGAAGATCTCGTCAAACCGACCTTTCCGCAACAGTTCCGGGGGTAGGGCAGCGATGTTGTTTGCCGTTGCAACGACAAAACAGGGAGCTGTCTTGTCCTGCATCCATGTCAGGAGGTGGGCAAAGACACGCTGGCTCGTCCCGGCATCGCCGGAACCAAACGCAAATGCCTTCTCGATCTCATCCACCCACAGGATACAGGGAGCAATCGTTTCGGCAAGAGAGAGTGTCCGCCGTGTGCGTTCTTCCGATTCGCCAACAAGACTCCCGAAGAGTGCGCCGACATCCAGCCGGAGGAGAGGCAGGTGCCAGAGGCTGGCGATCATCTTTGCGGCAAGGCTTTTCCCGGTGCCGGGGATCCCGATGAGTGCAATTCCCTTCGGGGCGGGAAGTCCATAGGCGCGTGCTTCGTCAGTGAATGCACGTTCACGCAGCCGGAGCCATTCCTTCAAGACCAAGAGCCCTCCGACGTTCTCTGCGGTCTCGGTGAGGCTGTAGAATTCCAGCGCGTCAGTCTGTGAGAGCACATCCTTTTTGTCAGCAATGATCCGGTCGATGTCCCGGTCATCGATCGTGCCGTGCGTGACGATCGCTTTCGCAAACGAACGGCGTGCCTGGTTGAGAGTCATGCCAAGAGCGGCTTGTACGATCTTCTCCTTCCCCGCTTTTGTGAGCGATGAGACGATGCCGCTGTTTGCGAGGAGTGTGTCGAGTTCGTGTGCCAGTTCGGTAGCCCCGGGTGGCGGGAAGTGGATGATGACGGCATCGTCCCGGATCTCCTCCGGCACCCGCTGGTTCGGGGTGATGATAACGATGGATCGGCGGTTGTACCGGAACTTCTGGGCGAGATTTCGCAGCTTGCGCTTTACCTGCGGGTTGTTCCAGAACTCATGGAAGTCCTTTAACACGATAACGGCGTTCTCGTCGGTCTTTGTGAGGTCGTCGAGTGCTGCCATGGGGTCCCGGGACTGGGTAAAAGAGATCCGGTTACCGGCGACGACTGAGTACCCGTCCACGATGTCCCAACTTATGCACTGGCGTGGCGGTTCCCACCGCTCGCAGATACCCTTTACTTCGCCGATCACCCGCTCCTCTTCCGGAGTGATGACAACGATCAGGGTCACCCGTGCCCGCAGGGAAATGTTGATCCTGTGCCCGAAATCCGTCTCCGGGATTTCTACGGGAGCCGGGGTCATGTCCACCGCCTTACAACGATGCGCACTGTTCCATCCACTTCATCGGTCTGTGATACAAGATCAAAGCCTTCCTTTGCTACCTGTTCAAGCACCATTGCTTTCGCATACTCCTTCTGGATCTTTTCTGCGTGCTGCTGGAGTTCACTCGCGAGCTTCTTCTGCCCGGCACCCGCAACACCCCACCAGTCAGCCACCATGTCATACGTCTCGCCGTTCCGGACGAAACCGACACCATACCCTTTCGTGGTTTTCACGGCGATATCGACCGTGTGCTGCCCCCGGTACCCCTTGATTGTTGTATCGGTTTCTACTGTGTAGCCAAGGTTTTTCAGGCACTGCACGAGCGCTTCACGGTGCCGGAACTGCGTACGGACGCGGCTATAATGCGACATGGTCATGCACCTCGTCCATTTGGCGTAGGGAAAATGCCTGCACCAGTCGCCCGGTGGGAAAACCGGTGGCAGTGAGCGTGCCATCGGGAGAGATGGTGAATTCGACAGTTGAAGAACGCTCGTGCTGGGGAGAGATGACCGGGGGTATCCGATCCGATAACCGGATGACAGACTGGTTGGATGAGCCGATGAGCGGGATTGTGCAGGAAAGTGACTGGATATAGGGACCGGCGATCAGAAGATCGGTGACCCGGAGCAGGTGCTGCATGGATGGCGTTCCCTGAGCGAGGATCTCCTCGAATGTGTAACCAGTATAGGTGACAACAGAGAGTCCTCTGTCATGGAGCTTTTCACCTACGAGAGCAAGCGCGGCAGCCTGTGCAAACGGTTCGCCGCCGGAGAACGTCACACCGTCGATACTGGAAACTGATAAAATTTTTTGCGCGAGAACAGAAACGGGAACAACATCTGCTGGTTCAAACGACCAGAACTGCGGGTTGAAACAACCCTCGCACCGTACCGGGCAGCCCTGCACCCAGACGACTGCCCGGGTACCGGGACCGTTCACCGCCGAGCGTGCAAGGAATCCTGCAAGGTTAAGCATCGCCTCCTTGCCGGCTCCGGGTTCGTTCTGGTCGCGCTCCATTGTTGTTCCGCCATAGCAGCTGCTGCATGTATTACGGATGATCGATGTATCTTACAGCATCACTTTAATTTCCCGAGCTTAGAAACACTCGTGGGGACGTGCACGAAAGGCATACTTATGAGATACAATCTGAGCAGAAATGTTCGTTTTTCTGGTTAATATACGCATTGTTCAGAGCATCTGTAATGCTTATAGATTACCCGGTGGGTGCCACTTGTGCTGCTCAATCTGCCCAGCGGCACGCGCGCTTATAATGAACTACTCCCCATAGATCATGCAGTGAAGGCAATATTTGACGGGACATCGGTACGTATAGGCAGCGCAGGGCGCACGCTCTACGAGCAGAGTGGGTACGGTCGACCGGATAAAGAGGGGTTGCGTCTCGCCCCGCAGGAGACGCTCTACCTGATCCACCGCCAGAAAATAGAAGTTGAAGGGTACACGTTCGATACCCTTCTTGCCGAATTTGCGGATGAGAAAAACTTCCTTCGCACGTTTCTTGTGTACCGTGACCTTCGGGAGCGCGGGTACGTGGTGCAGACGGGACCGCACGACTACCGGGTGTTCCGGCGCGGGGAGAAGCCGGGCACGGGCGAGTCGCTCTATTCCGTGCGGGTGCTCTCCGAGCGTTACCCGGTACGGTTTGCCACGCTCATCGAGGAAGTAGTCGCGGCAAAGAACATGCGCAAACAGTATGTGCTTGCCGTGGTTGACGACGAGGACGAGCTCACCTACTACGAGATCAAGTTCCAGAAACTAGCGGAGGCTTGTTCACCAACGAGACAGCTTCCTGTATATGATGCAGTCCTGATCGGGAAGTCCGGCATGGTGGAAGTACCACGGGATTCCGCGCTCGAGCACGCCGGCTTTGGCAAACGGCTGGATGAGAACCGGCTCATACTCTCACCCGTTGAACTCTTCTACCTGATGGAACGGGGAGCTCTTGTGCTCACCAAAAACAGCAGTCCTGTTAGTGCAGAGGCATATCTTACTTCTGCCTGCGCCGCAGACAGCGAACTTGCCGCGAAGACAAAAGTCTACACCGAGCTGCGCCGGCACGAGTTCACGCCGCGAACCGGGTACAAGTTCGGTCATCATTTCCGGGTCTATTGCGGCACGAGTGTGCACTCCGATATGCTGGTGCATGCGATCGAGAAAGAAGCCGTCATGCCCATGAGCGTGATCTCGCGCTCGGTGCGGATGGCGCACAGTGTCAAAAAGAAGATGTTGTTTGGCTGTGTACATATTACCGGAATACAGTTCGTCGAATTTGCACGAATCAAACTGTGAGCGATTTTATGCCAGAACCTCTGATAAATCCCTGGTCAAGCAGCCCGGCTGTAGATGTTGAGAAACTTTTTTCTGATTTCGGCATCGAACCGATCTCGCCCATTCTTCCCGAACTTCCCGAGATCCCGTACTTTATGCGGCGGGGGATCGTGATCGGGCACCGGGACTACCGGCAGATCGCAGCTGCGATCAAAAACCACACGCCTTTTCATATCCTTACGGGTTTCATGCCGAGCGGTCACCCGCACCTTGGGCATTTGATGGTAATGAAAGAGGTAGTCTGGCATGTGCAGCAGGGAGGCAACGGGTACGTGACCATTGCCGATCGCGAGGCGCACGCGGTGCGGGGGATGTCATGGGAAGACTGCCGGGCATACGGGAAGGAGTATCTTGCATGTCTTTATGCGCTTGGATTTGAGGGTACCACTTACTTCCAGAGCAAGAACGAGCGGCTCAAGGATCTGGCATTTGAAGCTGCGACGAAAGTGAACTTCTCGGAACTCAATGCAATCTATGGTTTTTCCCCGGAGACCGATCTCGCCCATGCCGACAGCGTGATCACACAGGTGGCAGACATCCTCTATCCCCAGATCGACCGCGAGCCGGCGCCGACTGTTGTGCCGGTGGGTATCGATCAGGATCCTCATATCCGACTGACACGCGGCGTAGCCCACAAGCTCCGCATGTTCACTGTCGAGGAACGTGACGGGTATATCAGCGTCCGTTCTAAGAACGCACCGGATGTGGCGCTGGAAGCTGTGAAAAAGGCATTCTTCGGTGCGAAAAAGTATGAGGGGCATGTCGATATCCGGGGTGGCAGCTGTGCCGATGTGAGCGCGAAGGTAAGAGCGATCGAACGCGCCCACGGGGGATTCGGATTTTTTACCCCGTCTTCCACGTACCACATCTTCATGCCGGGGCTTACCGGAGGAAAGATGTCATCGAGCATCCCGGAGAGCATCATCTCGTTCTATGAACCCGAATCGACGGTCAGAAAGAAGGTGATGAGCGGGATCACCGGTGGCAGGCAGACACTTGAGGAACAGAAACGGCTTGGCGGTGAACCGGAGAAGTGCTCGCTGTACCTGCTGAACCTGTTCCACATGGTAACAGACGATGCGAAACTTGCGGAGATCAAAAGAAAGTGCATGGCAGGGGAAGTTACCTGCGGGCAGTGCAAAAAAGAGACTGCTGAACGCGTAGTCGCATTCTTAAAAGACTTTAAGGAGAAGATGGACGTGGCGGCAGAAACGATCAAGGTGTGAAGATGGCGGAACTAACACAGAACGAGAAACGCTTGCTTACAACGCTTGAGAAGGAAAAGAAGGCGGATGCCCCACATCTCGCGAGTCTCCTTGGTGCGACTCCTGAAGCAGTGGTGCAGTGGGCACACCTCGCACAGGACAAGGGATTTGCCACTGTCGAGCGGATTACATCAAAGGAGTTCGTGTACACGGACGAAGGAAAAGCCTATGCGAAAAACGGTCTTCCTGAGACGCAGCTCCTCCGCATTATCCTACCGGGAACGCAGCTTGCCGATCTCCAGAAGCATGACGTGTTTAAGATCGGTTTTGGTCAGCTGCGGAAGAAAGGGCTGATCAAATTTGAAGGCACGACCGTTGCAAAAATACCGGAAACATCCACCGATGCAGATGAAGCTGCATTGAAAAACCCGTCTGCCGCTGACGCGAGGACAAAAGAGTTTATCAAACGCGGGATCCTGCAGGAGTGCGAGACTGTTAGGAACGTGATTGGCATCACCCCTGAAGGGCTTGCGCTGGCGAAGAAGGGACTCGATCTCCGGGAAGAGACCGGTACCCTCACCCGCGAGCAGATCCTCTCCGGCGCATGGAAGACAGCAAACCTCCGCAGGTATGACGTGACCAAGCTCCCGAAGAAAGCGTACCCCGGCAAGATCCACCCCTACCAGCGGATCATTGCCGAGATGCGGGAGATCCTTCTCGAAATGGGGTTTGAGGAACTCTACGGGGGCATCGTCCAGCAGTGCTACTGGAACTTCGACGCCCTCTTCCAGCCGCAGGACCACCCGGCTCGCGAGATGCAGGACACCTTCTACCTCAAAGAGACGCTCCCGCTCCCGAAAGGATATGAGAAAGTGAAGGCGATGCACGAGTCCGGTGGCGAGACTTCCTCAACCGGCTGGGGCGGGGTATGGAAGGAGGAGAAAGCCGAGCAGTGCGTGCTCAGGACGCACACGACGAGTGTCTCGATCCAGCACCTGGCAAATAACCCGAACCCCCCGGTCAAAGCTTTCTGTATTGGCAGGGTCTACCGGCGGGAAACCATTGACACCACCCACCTTGCCGAGTTCGAGCAGCTTGAGGGTGTCGTGATGGACGAGGGGGTTACGTTCGGCAACCTGCTCGGGATCCTCCGCGAGTTCTACAACCGCATGGGATTTCTCGGGGTGCGGTTTAAACCCTCCTACTACCCGTACACCGAGCCGAGCCTCGATGCTGAAGTGTATATCGAAGGTATTGGCTGGATGGAGATGGGCGGCGCCGGTGTCTTCCGCGAAGAGGTTACTGCCCCGCTCGGCATCAACTACCCGGTGCTTGCATGGGGTCTTGGTGTGAGCCGGATCGCGATGCTCCGGCTGGGCTTGAAAGACCTCCGTTACCTGCACCGGAGCGACGTCGCGTTCCTCCGCGAAACGCCTTCCCTGCGCTACACGAAGGGAGGTGTCTAAATGGCAATTATCACCCTCCCTTACAAGTACCTCGAACGGCTCACCCGCACTGACAAAAAGACGATCCTTGATAAGGTCGCACTTATCGGCTCTGACGTGGAACGGGTCGAAGAAGACCATGCGGACGTAGAGTTTTTCCCGGACCGCCCTGACCTCTTCTCCCCGGAGGGAGTTGCACGGGCGATGCGGGGCTATCTCGGGATCGAGACCGGGTTGCCCACGTACCCGGTGAAGCCTTCAGGGATCTCGTTCACCATTGACCCGAAGCTTGCAAACATCCGCCCGGTCCTCGGGTCGGCGGTCATCCGGGGGGTCACGTTTGACGATGAATCGATCCAGAGCATCATGTCCCTGCAGGAGTCGCTCCACTGGGCGGTCGGCAGGGGCAGGAGCAAGGTCGCGATCGGTATCCACGACCTCGATACGGTCAAACCGCCGTTCCACTACATCGCCTCGCCCCGGAGCCGTAAGTTTGTCCCGCTTGATTATACCGAAGAGATGACAATGGATGAGATCCTCGAGAAGCACCCGAAGGGCAGGGACTACGCGAAGATCGTAAAAGACTTCCCGTTCTTCCCGCTGATCTTTGACAGGGACGACCATGTCCTCTCGTTCCCGCCGATCATCAACGGCGAACGGACACGGGTAACCATCGATACGAAGAATATCCTCCTCGACACAACCGGCACTGATAAGCGGGCGGTAAGCGTTGCCGTCAACATTATATGCACGGCGATGGCAGAGGCAGGTGCGAAGATCGAGAGCGTCGAGATCGGTGGCATGCAGACCCCGACTCTTGCTCCCGCAGAACGGACAGTGAGTGTTGCAGAGTGTTCCCGGCTTCTTGGCATCGACCTGACCGCAGCCACGATGGCATCTCTGTTGCAGAAGATGCGGTTCGGTGCCAAAGCTGCGGGTGCCGACAAAGTGAAGGTGCAGGTACCCTGTTACCGGGCTGACATCATGCATGACTGGGACCTCTTTGAGGACGTCGCAATCGCGTACGGATACGACAGGATACAGGACCTGCCACCGGAGACCTCCACGGTTGGGAAACCCCACCCGGTGCAGATCACTGCAGCCCTTGCCCGTGAAGCCTTCTGCGGTCTTGGCTACCTTGAGGTGATGCCATTCACGCTGACGAATGAAGACGTGCTCTACGGGAAGATGCAACGGGAGGAGAAGAAAGGAGTCCTCCACGTCATGCACCCGATCAGCATCGAGAACACGGTGGTCAGGACCGATCTCCTCCCCCTGCTGCTTGAATTTTTAACCCTGAACCGGCACCGCGAGTTGCCCCAGCGTCTCTTCACTGTGGGTGATGTGGTGGACTCCTGCCATACCCACCAGCAGGCAGCGGGAGTCAGCATGCACCCGGACGTGGACTTCTCGGAAGCCTACGCTTCAGCCGACGCGGTGCTCCACGAACTTTCCATCGACTATACCGTGAAGGAATCCATCGACCCGGCATTCATCGAGGGACGCCGTGGCGATATCCTCGTTGCAGGAAAAACTGTCGGGGTCTTTGGCGAGATCCATCCTGCAGTGTTGAATGCATTTGAACTCGAGCACAATGTCGCCGCATTCGAGTTCGATCTCAGAGCCGTACCGGGATATCCCGCCCTCTGAGATATTCTTTTACGTCCCGCACCGTGAACTCGCCGTAGTGAAAGACACTCGCGGCGAGACAGGCATCAGCTTTTCCTTTTGTAAAGCCGTCATAGAAGTGTGCCAGCGTTCCCACTCCGCCGCTCGCGATCACCGGGATGTTCGCCGCTTCAGAGATTGCTGCAGTGATGACGAGGTCAAACCCGTTCTTTGTCCCGTCCGTCTCCATGCTCGTGAGGAGTATTTCCCCGGCGCCGCGTTCTTCGGCTTCCTTTGCCCAGCGTATGGCGTCGATGCCAGTGGGCTTGCTCCCGCCGTAGATCACGATCTCATACCAGCAGGTATCGCCGTTTTCCAGCGTTACCGGGATTGCGGTAGGGTTCGGGGAGAAGTTTCGACGGACGTCCATCGCGACAACAATGCACTGCGTGCCGAATGATTCTGCACCTTTTGTAATCAGTGCCGGGTCATGGACTGCGCTCGTGTTGATACTCACCTTGTCAGCACCGGCGCGCAGGATCTGCTGGATGTCATCGAGTGAGCGTATGCCCCCGCCAACGGTCAGCGGGAGGAAGAGCTGGTCAGCGGCTCGTTTGATCAGTTCGATGATTGTCCCGCGTTTTTCTTTCGATGCGGTGATGTCGAGAAACACCACCTCATCCGCGCCCTGCTCGTTGTAGCGTTGGGCGAGTTCAACCGGGTCACCGGCATCGCGTAGCGAGAGGAAATGAGTCCCTTTTACTACCCGCCCGTCTTTTAGATCAAGACATGGTATGATCCGTCGCGTGAGCACCATTTAGTTCAGTTTGGATCTGGCAGGGGTATGTAGGTTTCCATTTTTTTAGGACAGCCCTACAAAATCCAGCGAGTTTTTATGTAACCGGGCAACCCTAATCATAGGGTACGATTGATCCGGGTATTGTTCCTAAAAATACCCGCACAGGAGTTTTTTCATGAGTTCCGGGAAACTGAAGATTGAATGGGCGGCGCAATACATGCCGGTACTCGCTGCCATAAAAATGCAGTTCGAGAAAGATAAACCGTTCAAGGGAATGAACATCGGTATGGCGCTCCATGTCGAGGCGAAGACGGCAAACCTCGTGACTGCGTTTGCCGCCGGCGGGGCACGGGTGTACATCACCGGCTGCAACCCGCTCTCCACGCAGGATGATGTAGCAGAAGCGCTCAACCACGAAAAGAACGTCCACTGCTTCGCGAAGCGTGCATGCTCTGTGGAAGAGTACTATGCGGCAATCAACCAGGTGCTCGATGCCGCCCCTGTCATCACGGTCGACGACGGGATGGACCTTATCCACTACCTCCACACCAAACGCCGGGAACTCCTGCATAATGTCATTGGCGGATGCGAGGAGACCACCACCGGTATCCACCGGCTCCGTGCCATGGCAGCAGAAAGTAAACTGGAGTTCCCGGTCATCGCTGTCAACGACACGCCAATGAAGCGGTTCTTCGACAATGTCCATGGGACCGGGGAGAGTGCACTTTCCTCGATCATGATCACGACAAACACCCTTATCGCTGGTAAATACGTCGTTGTCGCGGGATACGGGTTCTGCGGGCGGGGACTCGCACACAAGGCGCATGGTCTGGGTGCAAAGGTCGTCATCACGGAGATCGACCCCCGACGTGCTCTCGAAGCGCACATGGACGGGTACCATGTCATGACCATGGACGAGGCAGCGAAGATTGGGGATATCTTCGTCACGACTACGGGGAACACAAGCGTCATCGGAAAACAGCACTTTCCCCAGATGAAAGAGGGTGCGATCCTCGCAAACGCCGGGCACTTCAATGTCGAGATCGATATCAACTGGCTCGCGAAACATGCAGAACGGTGCGTCCAGCGGGACGGTATCGACACCTATTTTGTAAAAGGCAAACCAGTCCATGTGCTTGCCGAAGGCAGGCTTGTGAACCTTGCCACCCCGAAGGGCATGGGACACCCGATTGAGGTAATGGACTTAAGTTTCGCGCTGCAGGCACTCTGCGCCCGGTACATCGCGGAGCATGGCGAAAAACTCAAAGGCGGAGTGTATGAAGTCCCGGCTGCGATCGATGAGGAGGTTGCCCGTCTGAAACTCGGATCGCTGGGGTTGTCGATCGACACCGTGACCGCAGAACAGAAAAAGTACCAGTGCAGCTGGGATATCGGGACGTAAATCCCAATCCCCATTTCCAGTTATTTTTTAATCTTCGTTTTAACCCTCACGGGCGGCATACAGGTATTCCTGCGCGTACCCGCAATACTCCCCGAAATGACGGTTGGCGAACCGGCGGATCGTATCGTATTCCCAACCGGTAAGGGCAGAGTCGTTACTCAGGGTTTTGATATAATTCTCCCGCATAATCCGCCGTATCCATACATCGACAGGGAACGCACGAAACTTCTGGAAGGCGAAGAGGAGCACGCAGTCCGCTGCTTTGGGTCCGATCCCGGAGAGTTTCATCAGTTCCCGCCGGGCATCTTCATACGGGAGTGCCGTGATCGTCTCTTACCACTGGTTTATATTCGTTATCGCGCACGCGGTGTCAAAGACATAGGGGGTACGGTACCCGAGCTTGCAGTCAGACAGGCACTGGCTTTCACCCTTGCAGGAGATCATCGACGGCTCAGGGAACGTGTAGTACGTAATCTCTTCAAACTGGATCTCCCTGCCGAACTGCTGGGCAATAGTCGCGATCCGGCGCCGGATCATCGGGATATTGGAATTTGTCGCGCAGATATAGGAGCAGAGACACTCCCACGTCGGCTGCCGCACGAGACGCAGCCCCCGGCACCGTGAGATCGCTGCGTGGATGAACGGATCGCGGTCGATAGCCGCGAGGATCTCTTCTAGGTCAAGGTCGAGCGCGAAGTAGTGCCGGACAAACGGTGCGGCTGCCCCTTCAAAGGTCAATACGTCACCGTCCTGCCGGCACTTGATCACCCGTTCACCTACAACCCCATACCACCACCCGTCTTCGGCGCGGTTCCAGCGAAAGACCTGCCCGCACCCGAGTGTATTGTCAAGGGAAAATGGTTGTTCTGGATGAAGGGTGAGTGTTGTCATGCGATCGTTCTCTCTCCTCCAATAATGTGCTGTTCAACCCATTAAGGGTATAACAGCAGGCACGGGGTGCCCGAATCCTTTTCGGGTAAAAGACCTGCTTCAGGTAAAAGGAAAAGGAAGAGCCCGGCAACGGAACGAATAGCATTTTAATATATAAATTAATAGTTCTCTATATGGAATTAACGGATACTCTCAAGGCATTTATTGAAGAAGGTCAGGACTGGGAACGAAAACCTACGACAGTAAAAGGCGTCTCGATCATACGGCTCCCTGCAACGAGGAACAGGGCTGCATCCCTTGCGATCGATTTCAACCCGATTGGGGATACCGGGCTCCCGATGAAGAAGAAGGGTATTATGATCATGAATGCGCACGAACTTGCGGCGTTCCGCGCGATATTCACCAACGAGAAGGTAGACAGCCTGATGAGAGCGCTCGAAGAGGTGCTCCCTGACCGCAAAGTGGCATTAAAATCTGCAAAATCCGATGTTGTACAGATCTGAAGTGATGCTGGCGTACAGCAATTCTACAACCGGGAGGGATAGATATTAAGACGTGGATGACTGTATGTGCTTGTATCGTCATAACGGCAGTGTTCCTCTCCGGATGCCTTGGGCAGAAAACCCAGACAACGCCGGAACCCCAACCCCCGGCGGTCTTTGTTGACTACCAGCGGACCGGGGGTCTGACCGGGCAGGATGCCCACCTGGTCATCTTTGATAATGGCGCCGGTGTGATCTCGACCCGGTCTACCAGTACCGAGTTTGCACTAAACAAGTCAGACCTTGCACGCATGATGGTGCTCTTTAACGCTGCACAGTACTCCATGCTCCAGACCAATTATCCCGCGCCGCATGCCGGGGCGGATGTGGTGAACTATTCAATTAGTTACCACAGCAAGACGGTGACCATGCAGGACCCGGCAATTCCGCCTGCCATCCAGCCGGTGCTGGATGAAATGAACCGGATCGTCACGAGCGTGGAAACCCAGACGACAAATCGTCCGTTTGTCAATGTCAAAATTTAAAATACACTTTTTTTGCCGGGATGTAATTATTGTGGAACTGTTTGCTTATATGAAAACTGTGCGATGATGACCGCCAATATTACA
>JAPKXU010000248.1 GCA_026394655.1 Methanoregula sp.
GATTGCACGGTTTGAAAACGATCCACAGACAAAAGCCGTTGTCCTGATTGGCGAAGTAGGCGGCAACCTTGAAGAGGAAGGGGCGAATGCCACTGACATGCCTATCGTTGCGTATATCGCAGGGATCTCGGCTCCCCCGGATAAACGGATGGGACATGCCGGGGCGATTGTCGAAGGCGGTGAAGGCGATGCCCGGTCAAAGATTGCCCGGCTCAAAAAAGCCGGCGTGCCGGTTGCGTCCCGTCCTTCCGAAATCCCGGCAATGGTGCGGGGGCTCTTTAAGAGCTGCTGAGATTTTTTGGCTCTCCGCTATTTCATGTGGGTAACCTGAAGTGAAGATCCCCACACTTGAGGTAGATCATTGGCATCTTCTTCAAAACGATTGGGTAAACTGAATGATTACTTCATCTCACACACAGTTGCATAATCCGCCTTGCCCAGGTGCGACCCGACGCGGCGTCGCACCGACCCCCATCAGGGGGTGGGTTTCCTCACAATGCTGGGGTTTGAGGGCGGCAGCCGTTCGATGAGTGTAGGACGGGGACTAGATTTACCCACTCAAAACAGCGAAGAGCCTAATTTTCTGGAATTTTTTTTACCGGCAACATTTTTTTTCCGGAATTTTTTTGTGGCTTTCTGTCATGGTGTCCAATCAACTCCCACAATGCCGCACACACCCGCATCGCCCCTCTTCCGGTCCTGGGACAACCCCCAGCTCCGCACCAACTTCACCTCCCACCCGGTACGGTGAACCATATAAATTTCCCCCGCCCATGTAGGAAGAGTGACACCAGCAATTCTTGGTGGCGGATTGTCCGGGCTCACGCTCGCCCGGCTCCTGCATGAACAGGGCGAAGCGGTCATCGTATTAGAAGCCAAACCGGCAATTGGGGGTCTCTGCCGCTCGAAGTCGGAGCAGGGGTTCACGTTCGATTCCGGGGGTTCGCACATCAAGTCCCCGTGAGCGAACTGAATCGAGAGAATCTCAATCCATTTCCCGGTTGTATTGACGCGGATTGGTTCAGATCAATCGCTCATATCTGACAGATACCAGGAAATAAACTGGCTGAACAGGTATGCATAACGAAGCTCTGGTTTTTTGCGTACCATATCACGATCCCACATAATCAATCCATAACCGTATTAACTTCCGAAAATAATACTACTACTCTGTGAATAACGAATATCTCATCCGGCTCATCCATGAGTACAACCCGCAGCTGGCAGGGCGTCCCATCGAAGTTGCGGAGTTCCGGCGCGACCTCTACCGGGAGATCGAGCCCTGGATTGCTAAGAAGCAGGCAATAGCAATTGTGGGTCTGCGCCGGACCGGCAAGACCACGCTCATGCGCCAGCTGATGAGCGGCATGGAGCCCGGCACGCTCTTCTTCTCCTTCGATGAAGAGGAGACGCAGAAGAAGGAGGTGCTCGTATTTGTTATCGATTATGCCATAAATGTAGTACACGCGACCAGCATCTTCTTAGACGAAATCCACTATGTGGAAGACTGGGAAGGCGTGCTCAAACGGTACTACGACCAGAAGCACTGCAAATTCATCCTCTCCGGCTCCGAATCGCTCGAGATCTCGAAGGCAAAAGCAACGCTCGCAGGGCGCCTCGTCACGTTCCAGCTGGATATACTCTCGTTCCCGGAATATCTCCGGCTCAAGGGCGCAGCTGTCCCGGAAGCCCCTGATGCCGTATGGGATTTTGTCGCACTGGAGCGACAGTACAACACGTGCCTCGTGCAGAAGGAATACTACGAGCACGAGTTTTTGGAATACCTGTACAAAGGTGCATTCCCCGAACTGGTACGGGAAGATGACAGCACCGTTATCCGCAGGTACATCGCCGATCTTGTGGTCCGGAAGATCATCTACCGGGACATTCCGGCGATCTTTGACATCCGTCGCCGGGACCTCCTGTATGACCTGTTCCGGTTCGCGTGCAGCACAACTTCAGGTCTCTTTGACATCCAGAACCTTTCCCGTACACTTAACGCGAGCCACGAGACGGTGACCAGTTACCTCTTCTTTATCAGAACCGCGTTTTTAATCCGCGTCGCCGAACCCTACTCCAGGAGTCCGGCAAAACGGATGCGCCGGCACAAAAAGGTTTACGTTGCCCATCCCTCCATTGCATGTGCCGTGCTCGGCTATGACCGGACCCAGCTGATCGAACCGGTCCTCGGTCCCTATGTCGAGACGCTCTTTGCCGGGAAATTCTTCTGGCGCGACAAGGAAAAGAACGAAGTAGATGTGGTTGTCGAATCCCCCACCCTCATTCCTATTGAGATCAAATACCAGAACCGGATCAGCCCGGCAGACACAAAAAGCCTCCGCCTCTTCATGAAGATGCACAAGGTCGGGAAGGCGGTACTTATTACCAAAAATATCTTTCTCAGGAGATCCCTTGACGGCAACGAGATCCTCCTCATCCCCGCGTGGTTTGCCCTCCTTTGTCACTCGTGGCAAAGCCCTGCCACATACTAACTTCGCCCCTCCACCCGGTACGGTGAACCATATAAATTTCCCCCGCCCATGTATGAAGAGTGACAACAGCAATTCTTGGTGGCGGATTGTCCGGGCTCACGCTCGCCCGGCTCCTGCATGAACAGGGCGAAGCGGTCATGGTATTAGAAGCCGAACCGGCAATCGGGGGGCTCTGCCGTTCGAAGTCGGAGCAGGGGTTCACGTTCGATTCCGGGGGTTCGCACATCATCTTCTCACGGGACGACGAAGTGCTTGCGTTCATGCGGATGATGATCGCGGGTAACGAACAGCGAAATGACCGGCATACAAAAATTTTCTATAAAGACCGATATGTCAAATACCCGTTCGAGAACGGGCTTTCTGATCTCCCTAAAGATGACCGGTTCTTCTGCATCAGCGAATTTGTCAAGACTCTTATAGCGGTCGAGAAGGGCGAACTTGCAGCTCCCGCAAACTTCCGCGAATGGATCTACCATACGTTCGGTAAAGGGATTGCCGAATGCTACATGGTGCCATATAATGAGAAGATCTGGAAATACCCGACCGAACAGATGTCCCTGCACTGGGTAGACGGACGCATCCCCCGCCCACCGGTCGATGACGTGATCAAATCGGCGATTGGCATCGACACGGAGGGCTATACCCACCAGTCGGTCTTCTCTTATCCTCTGGATGGTGGCATTGAAGCCCTCGTCACGGCAATCGCCAAGCCCGTTGAACCGTTCACGAGGACCGGATTCCGGGTATCCTCCGTGCGCCGGGAAGGAAAAGACTGGCTGATCAGCAACGGAACAGAAACAATTCGTGCGGATCGCGTGTGCTGCACGATGCCCGTCCAGCACCTCATAGCCGCTCTCGACCATCCCCCGGCGGAAGTCGTATCGGCGACAAACTCGCTGAAATACAACGCAATCGCCTGCGTAAACATCGGCATCCGTGGAACGGTGCCCGACATCTCGTGGCTCTATATCCCGGATCCGGCGCTCGGCAAAGCGAACCGGATCTCATTCCCCTCCAGCTACAGCCGGCACGTCGCACCCGCCGGTTGCAGCGCGATCCTTGCAGAGATCACGTACCAGCCGGAGGATGAGGTGGCAAAGCTGACCGATGCCGAACTCGTCGGGGAAGTCATTGACATGCTCGAAACCATGCAGCTCCTGAAACGTGACCAGATCGTCTTCACATCCGTAGAGCGCCAGCCGTTTGCCTACGTGGTCTATGACCTTGACTACCAGAAGAATATCGCAATCATCCGGGATTATTGTGCGGCGATTGGCATCCCGCTCGTCGGGCGGTTCGCCCAGTTCGAGTACCTGAACATGGACGGGTGCATACGGAGCGTTCTGGATTTTGTCAGTTCAGGAACGCACCGGTAGCCAGCACTCCTCCCCTTCATCCCTTTTTCTCCCAAATTACATCACGCTTATTACCCGTCAGCCTAAAAAATATACAGGAATCCCATCGCCATGATCTCGGTCATCATCCCAACATTTAACGAAGAAGAGAATATTGCCCAGTGCCTCGTCTCGCTCTCCCACCAGACAGTCCCCCGGAGCGAGTACGAGATCATTGTGGTCGATGGCGGGTCAAAAGATGCCACCTGCGAGATCGCAAAAAAATACGCAGACTCCGTGTTCACCCAGACCAGTAAAAAGGTCGGCGGTGCACGAAACGACGGTGTCATGGTCGCCCGTGGCGAGATTGTCGCGACAACAGATGCTGACTGTATCCTGCCCCCGGACTGGATCTCCCTCATCAAAAAAGATTTCGAGAACCCCTCCGTTGTCCAGTGCTATGGTCCCGTCTATCCCATCGAAGAGGGATTAGGCAACCAATTCTCCATTCTGCTCGCGAACACGTTCTCGCGGATCGGGTATTACAGCCGGACATTCTATTACACGCTGGGGTGCAACACGGCGTTCCGGAAGGACGCATTTATCCGGGCAGGGATGTACCGCTGTATCGATGCCGGAGATGACCTTGAGATCGCGATGCGGTTAAAAGACGAGGGAAAAATATTGTTCGATGGCAGGCTCCGGGTCGGTTTCTCCATGCGCAGGTACCAGCAGTTCGGTACCATGAGTTCACTCTATGAATGGGTGTACATTGTTGCCCATGGCGGGGAGTCGGGGAAATACGCGTACAGCCAGAAGAAATACAAGTGAGATCATGCCCGATTCTTGTGTGAGCCTTTTATGACTGCCGGTGCTCCTGTCTCCCGGCATACTACAACTCAGGAACAAATCGTGCGTGAGTACATCGCGACGTTCAACCAGAGCGAGTTCGCCGTCCTGTTGGGGATGCGGGTTGTCGATGCTCATGACGGGTACGCCCGGGTGGAGATGGATTGCACCGGTAAATTAAATCCCGATGCTGTTGCTCATGGCGGCGCCATCTTCTCGCTCGCAGACCAGGCATTCGGGATCGCGGCGAACTGCACGGGGATCCACCGGGTCGCCGTTTCTGTTCATATCCAGTATCTCGCACCGGCAAAGGGCGCTCTCGTGGCAGTTGCACACCGGGTCGAGGACAATGGCAGGTGCGACATGTACCGGGTGCTGGTCAGTGAGGGGATTCGGACAGTTGCCACGTTTGACGGCGTTGCCTTCCGGATCACTCCCGGTAACAACGCGGCATAACCGTTACCGTGCAGTTCCCGCACCTTACCTGCATATTTATTTTCTTTGGCTCTCCCATACTCACTCATGACGGTTGAGAGAACAGCAGTCACAACAGTCGCCTGCCTCATGGCACTTGCTGCCCGCACCGCACCCAAGGCAAAAGGTGTGGATACCATCCTTGTGCATGTCTCGGAAGGGAAAGAACTGGCACGGCTTGCCAAAGTGATGACGGCTTTTGGCGCAAGCCACAAACTTGCGTTCTTCCTGCGCGACGCAAAGAACATTACCGCAAGCGATGCCTGTGTGTTCGTTGGCGTGAAAGGCTGTGTTGCGGCGGGCGTGAACTGCGGTGCCTGTGGGTTTCTGACGTGTGCAGGGCTGGAAAAGGCAACAAAAAAGCAGAAACGCCGGACAACGCCATTTGCCGGACCGAACTGTGCGATACGGATGACTGACCTTGGAATCGCCATTGGTTCAGCGGTGAAGACTGCACAGATCCACAACGTCGATAACCGCGTCATGTATACTGCCGGGACAGCCGCAATTGAACTGGGGCTCCTTGGTGATGAGTGTACAGTGGCATATGGCATCCCGCTCTCGGTTACCGGAAAGAGCATTTATTTCGATCGTCAGGCATAAGGAGGGAAAAAGAATGGCAATCATGAAGATACGCGGGGGGGACCTCGATCTTGTCGAATACGAGTTTGGGACGTTTGTACCGGGGACAACACTCCACACGCTCGGTCTGGAAAAAAAGAAGTTCGCACTTAAGCCGGTCACAGGTACTGTCACGGTAAAAGCACCGGCACGTATCCACCTGACCGTGCTCGACATGAACCGGTTTGCACCGGATCACCCGGGCGGGGGAGGGTGCGGGTTTGCGATCCAGTGTTACTGCACGGCAGAAGTGGAATGCACCAAAAAGGGGCTCGCCATCGACTACTGCCGGGCACCGATCGTCGAGAACTTTGTCGCCGTATTCTCAAAAGCTGTTGGGTACACCGGGGGTTTCCGGATAAAAGCCACCGACCACCAGCACCAGCATGTCGGACTGGGTTCGACGAGCACGGTCATGATCGCAATTGCGACTGCACTCAATTATGCAGTGGGATCCCCGCTCACGAACAGCGAACTGCGAAAACTCATCGGGCACAACTACGTCGAAGAAACCGCTGATGGCAAGATCGCGTTCGGGTTTGAGACCGGGGTCGGTCCCGCCGTGAGCACCCATGGAGGGATGGCGATCATGGGGGATGAACTCACGCTCGTCTATCATCACCCCTTTGCAGAAGGCAAGCAGGTGTATATCCTCATTCCGCCCACCGACATCTCATCTGCCGGCACGCAGGAGTTTGACCTGTTGATGAACAAGGCACGGACGCTCGATTACCGGGACCGGGAGCTCAAGGCATACCTCTTTTTAATGGATCTCATCCCGGCGCTTGAACGGGAAGACTTAAAGAAATGCGGGGAGGTAATCTGGGAGATCGAGTTCCGGGGCTCGAAAAGGGCAGAAGTCGAGCACCACACGTACCGGATTTACCACTACATGAGCCAGCTGCGGGAGAAAAACCTTGAGTTTGTCGGGATGAGTTCGGTCGGACCGTCAATTGCGGTGGTGACGGATCTCTCGCTAAGCGCGATGAAAAAACTGCTAAAACCGATGGGTCTTACGATCGCATTCAGCTCAAAGGTCAATAATACCGGGCTCGTCCTCACCCACAACAAGTGAGGGCACCCCATACTTTTTTTTCTCCAGTCGGTTCGCAATCCCGTGAACATTTTCGGGGGGCATGTTTTTTTAGATTGCACCGGCGGTTACCGGATGGCGTGCCGGCAGTGAACATCCCGAAATGGCACTGAGCATCCCGTAAGAGATCCGGTTGAGATCCAGAAAATACCGGATGTAATGTATATCGGTGTCAACGACAGATACAATATATCATAAGAGGCAAAATTCCCAGTAGAGGTATGTTGGCATGATCGCAAAAACGGGTTTTTATCCGGTAAAATTTTTTTTATGCGTGTCATTTCTCCTGTGTATCCTCATCATCCCGGTACACGCGTTTACATCGGACTCGCTTGATATCACCATCGATACGAGCGGGGATGCGGTTGCAAACTTCCGGTTCACTCTTGAGGGCTTCGTCGAGAATGCCATACCACAATCGATGCTGGAATCCGAGCTGGTAAAAGGGCTCACTTCCAGTTCCGATCCACCCCAGGTTCTCTCGTTTGACCGTGGCAGCGCATCGCTGCTCTTAAAAAATTTTGCAGTGAAAAATGTCGTGCCGACAGGAATAGAATACCAGACCGCATCAATGGATTTTAAGCGGGCAGAGATTGCCCTGAAAAATTCCGCGCTCAGTTCTGTCGTTTCAGCGGATTTCTCACCCGCGAAACTGGTGGTGAAGTTCCCGGACGGGTACACCCGCGAATTTACCGACTCTTCTGTATTGCCGTCGCTCAAACACATTATCATCGACCCATCAAAAGCGGGAACGAGTGCTGGCAATTCGACATCCGGATCGATCGCGGTTACCTCTTCTCCAGCCCATGCACGCGTTATTCTCGATGGGGCTTTAGCCGGAGAGACTCCTTCGACACTCCCCGAGATCGCCCCGGGACCACATACGGTCTCCCTTCAGATGGACGGTTTTCTCCCCTATTCAAGAACCGTGAACGTGACAGCAGGAAATACCACCACGGTGAACGCAGTGCTCTCTTATGTTACGCCTACTCCGACAAAACCCGCGCCGGGCTTTGGCTGGATCTGCACGGGCATCGCACTCGCCGGGTGTGGGATTGTATTTAGCCGGAGATACAGAAGATGATCACGTTTGTCTCACCGAAGGTCTGGTGCAGTCCGGGTGATCACACTGAACTGGTCAAAGACCAATTATAAAAAAAGGTGATTGTGTGACATTGACCCCTAGTGTCTCGTCAACTTTCAAGTGTCGGATAAAGTCGGCGTAATTTTATTCTAGCATCTTCAGTTGTAAATTGCCAATTAACCGTTGCAATTTTGTTATTTCTGAATTTTTGCCATGCCGCCACTTCTTTCTCGACAGTCTCGATATCCGCAATTCTTCTGTTCAAGCACTGGCGTGTAAGCACACTCAATTCGATTTCAGCCATGTTCAACCAACTGCCGTGCTTTGGGGTGTGAACAAATTCAAATCTTTCCCATAACGCTTTTGCTGTATCTGGCGGAAAAACCTCATAAAATGATCCTGCTTCGTGCGTGTTCAGATTATCCATAACCAAGGTTATTTTTTTTGCACTCTCGTATTGACTGGCGATCTCACTGATAAAGGAAGCCCAATCGATTTTGGTTTTTCTTTGAGTAACTTTTACGATGCGCTTTCCTGCCAAGGGTTCACTTGCAAGGAAAATATTGCATACACCACAACGACGGTATTCATA
>JAPKXU010000164.1 GCA_026394655.1 Methanoregula sp.
TTATGCACCCTGCGGTGCTGGAAGATGATCCCGTGCTTCGGAGACGGAGCGTGTGTCCGCAGGTGCGCAAAGAGTGCAGTCCGTGCACCAAGTACCTGTATCGCACTCGCGGGGAGCCGGGCGAGCTGGGCAAGATTCCCCGCATGGGACAGGAGCCGGGCGGCAACGAGCCCGCCGATCAGCGCACTGGTATTCGGTATCACGGCAGACGCCCTGCCGGACACCTCCTTTGCAAGCGCTGTGCGGGTTTCGGCTAAATGTTCGATCTCCTCTGCAACACTCCCGATCGCCCCACCCCGGCTCCGCTCGCGGATCGTCTTCACGAGCACGTGCGCAGGTGTTTTACGGTACTTGCGGGAGAACGCAGGGTGCCGTACCTGGTACCAGTCTGCCACCCGTTCGGAGAGGAGGTTGATCACCGTGTCCATCTCATCAAGAGTCCTCACCATCTGGAGCAGTTCCACGTCTTTACCCGCATAGCTCTCCCGCACAGCAAGTTCCGACGCGGCAATACACACTGCTTGCAGCCTTGACAGGTATTCCGCCCTGTCATGGCAGATCCCGAACGCCACTGCCTGCTGCCAGTCGAGCGGTACAAATCCATCCATACTGGCGCGAAGCGAACTTATGCGGGTGGCTGCAGCCTGTGCATCGCCAGCAAACGGCGTGCAGGCTCCCCCTTCAATATTCCCGAACCAATATGCCGGCATGATAGAAGCGTAAGGAGTACACGGGTAAAAAATCAATGGATCAACGGTACACGGTTCATACCCACGCAATGCCAAAGGAGTACAGCATCACCGGCACCATGATCGCACCCATGCAGTACACTTTCGACACGTTCACGATATGCGGGACAAGCCCGACAAGAACGGCAAGGATGAGGATAAAACCCCCGAACGGTCCTGTGAGGAGCAGGCTCAGTCCCACGACAAACAAAATCACCGCCCGGTTCAACCGGCGGCTGTCGATGCCGGTAAACCAGTTGGCGGAACGGGAGAGCACGATGGTGACGAGGTAGGCAGCACATGCCGCAAGCACGCCGATGATTGTCAGTTCACTTATTGACGGGAGCGGCAGCTCTGCCAGTGCCACCATGACGCCGTTTCTCATCCGCGAGAGCGCAAAGAGGGCGGCAAGCCCGATGAATGCATTTGCCGTGTTAGCCGCGCTAGTGGCAAGGATGTATGCCCGGCGGTCCTTGTCGTAGCCGATGACGGATGCGAGGAGCCCGTTTGCCGTGGCAGTCGAGAGCCCGGGAAGCCACCCGACAGCAATACCGGCAATCGTTCCAAGAACCGAACTCTTCACGATGGTCTTCTGCTCCATCCGTATGCCCCGGAACTGCTGGGCTGGCATCGTGCCCTGCGATGCGGTGAGGAGGACAGAGATGCCAAACAACCCGGTGAGGAGCGGCATGAGCATGGCACTGCCCCCGGCAAGGGTGTGCCAGCCCAGGTAGGCATACTGCATCGTAAAAACCCCCAGTGCCCCTGCTACCGCAAAGATCCCCAGTGCCCACCCGGGAGACTCGCTAGAGACGATCATGTACCCGACTACCGCGAGGAGCAGGATGCCGATACCCCAGTCGAAATATGGCTGGAGCGCGGGGAGCAGAAAGAAACAGCAGACAGAGAGCGGGACGGCGATGATGATGGCGCATGCGCTCCCGAGTGCTGCGATGCGGACTGCCTCCTCGCCGTTTCCCTGAAGGGTGAGCGCATGCGCCGGGAGCACCGCGAGCGACGTATCCGCATCCGGGATGCCCAGAAATGTGCTCGGTATGCTTTCCACAAACGTGTGCGTGATCAGTGCAGCAAAGAGTGTGCCGGCAAGTGCAAGGGGTCCAAGCAGGGCTAACAGTACCAGCTGAAGGCTAAGAAGTATACCTGTGAGCGTGTTTGCGTGTACGCCGGGGATGAGCCCGCTTACGGTGCCTAAGAACACCCCAAGGAGAACCCCTGCCAGGATCTCAATCATCAAGATAAGAAGCAGGAGAATGGACATAAATCAACCGAAATGCATACCATCTTATCATAACGAGGCGATGAACCGGTAATGAGAATTGCAATCACCCGTCTTACAGGGAAGGAGGAGAGTGATGCACGGCGGTGCGGGCTGTACGGGCATTCCTGCTACAGCGTCCACCCGCTCCGCTCGGAGGTGAATACAGAGGCAGTCTCCCGGTTTGTCGATGCTGTCGATCGCGGGGAGTTCGACTGCCTCTTTTTTACGAGCGCTCTTCCCGCGAAACTGGTCGCACCGCTCCTCAACCGTCTCCCCCGGGTGATCGCCATCGGTCCGCAGACCGCAAAGGAACTGCAACGGTTTGAGATCGAATGCGAGACGCTGCCCGGGTTCTATTCCCGCGACTTCGTGCCGTACCTGGGTGACTGGATCAGGGGGAAACACATCGGTATTCCCCGTGCAGATGTCCCGAACCCGGTCCTTATCGATGCCATCACTGCTGCCGGGGGGATCGTCCACGAGTTCCGGTGCTACCGGTTGACACCCACGCACGAGCCGCTCGAACTTGAGGGTGCCGATGCCCTCCTCTTTTCGAGCGCCATGTCCTTTTCCCAAGCGGTCTGGACACCAAAAAAAGGGCTCCTTATCATGGCGATCGGGGAGATCACGGCAGCCGCGATGACAAAGGGCGGCACGATTCCCCTCGTTGTCGGGGACGGATCGCTCGAAGGGACGTTTGCTGCGCTGAACAAGTATCTCACCACCTCACGGACATACCATGACTGAAAGCACGATAGGCACAGAAAATACAGGACCACTTCCACCGGCACAACTCTGGCATGGCGCAGGAATCATTGTGGTCGACAAGCCCTGCGGACCATCGAGCCACCAGGTTGCCGCATGGGTGGGAAAGATGCTCGGTTGCCAGGTGGGGCATGCGGGCACGCTCGATCCACAGGTGTCTGGTGTGCTCCTTGTCATGCTCAGTAATGCGGTGCGCCTCGCGCCGCTTCTCTTAAAACACGATAAGGAATATGTCTGCCTGATGCGGTTGCACCGCGATGTGGAGAGGAGCCGGATCGAGCAGATCGTGCAGGAGTTCACCGGGCGGATCTACCAGCGCCCCCCGAAGAAGAGCGCGGTGAAACGCAACCTCCGCATTCGCACCATTCACCGCATTGACCTCTTGAGTGTCAAGGGGCGGCTGGTGCTGTTCCGGGTCACGTGCGATGCCGGTACATACATCCGATCGCTCTGCCATCATATGGGACTGGCACTGGGTGCCGGGGCGCACATGCAGGAGCTGCGCCGGACCCGTTCGGGGACATTTGACGAACGATCGGCACATACCCTTCACGCAGTGCAGGACGCCTGCGTCGCTGCGGCGGAGGGCAATCGTTCGCCTCTCGATGCGATGATCGTCTCTGTGGATGCAGCGGTGCCGGACCTTCCGGTTGTCGTTGTTCGTGATACTGCGATCGATGCCCTGTGCCGGGGCGCAGCACTGGCGGGAGTCGGGGTGGTCCGCTGCGATGAGTTCAAGCGGGACCAGCCGGTTGCTGTACTGTCACAGAAAAATGAGTTTGTTGGTCTTGGTCGGGGGCTTGTCGCCTCTTCTGCATTCAAACCCGGGGATACCGGGCTTGTCGTTGCCATGACAACAGTTTTTCTTCCGGCTGGCACCTACTCCCGTGGCTGGACAAAAAAAGAGCATCCAAAAAAAGTGAGTGCCGGTAAGCCGGAAAAACGGTACCTGGAAAAGAAGCGCCCGGAAAAGAGATAGCATTAAAAAAATCCCCGGCTAATACATGGGATACACTTTTTGCTGAGGTAGTCTAGCGGTAAGGCGCAGGCCTGGAAAGCCTGTGGTGCGAAAGTGCCTCGGGGGTTCAATTCCCCCCCTCAGCGTCAGGACAACCGGTTCCATTCCTTTTTTTTCTATTTTTCATAGACCACATCTTACCGGCTGCCTTCCTTGTGAGGTCCGTTGATTCTCTTTACTGGAGGACCAGTACTGCCCCGGCAGGATGAGGTATTATTGACGGGGAGTTAAACGCGTAATGGGAAATGGTATCAGGACACTCTTTCTCCGGCAACAAACCCGTCTCGCGTTTATTATGCACATGGACAAAACGCAGTACATGACTGCAACGGTTGGGACCGCCACCTCTTCATATCCGGGCAGGCGCTAAAATAGTGTAATCGATCAGCAGTTACACACGGTGCCGCTGCGCTTACTCTTGCCGATGCTCGAACGGGAATCCCCGCAATGCACGGTTATTTGTGCCAGCCAAGGATGGGGCCCACAATCCGCAGTAAAAAACAGCCCCCCACAATTATTATTCAACCAAAAGATCTTTGTACAATGAGCCTAAAACGTAAAATATGCCCATAATTGAGGGATTTGATGAAGATTCGATCCTTTCAGTAAACCATCTTGGAA
>JAPKXU010000081.1 GCA_026394655.1 Methanoregula sp.
GTTCATCGCTTATCTGAGTCTCCTGCTCAGAATGCATATCGTCCGACAAATCCAATCCGTGGGTCTCCAGAAGAAACACTCGCTGGAGCATATGTTTGTTGAACTTGAAAAGATTCGATGGATTGAATTGCCGGATGACAAATGCATTCTTACTGAAGTTGGGAAAAAACAGCGCGAGATCCTTGATGCTCTGAATATCGTACCAGAAGTGACAGCCTTTGTGTAATTCTCAGCAGCCTAATTCAATGGGAATGCAGGGTACAGAGGACATTAGTGCTGTGCCGCGAGTGTCTCGTCGATCCAGTCAAAGATCCGCTGGCTTGAAAGCAACCCCGCTCCTACCTGGCAGTGCTCTTCGGCACCATCCTCTTTTGTGAAGTACATCCATGTTTTTTCGCATTTCAGCGCATCATACAGCATCTTTGCCTTGCCCTTGAATGCCTGCTCGTTCTCTCCATCAATCACCAGCACCGGGCATGCCACCATTTCCACGCACTCCTTCATAGTGAACGATCTTGATTTGATCAGCCATTCGTGGGGTGTTCGTGCGCCGAACACGTACATCCCGTGCTCCATTGCCCACTTATAGCTCGTGTTCTCGTCCGCTGCCTCCCGCATCAGCACATCGAATTCCTCCGGTTGCCCTGATAGCATCTCGAGCATTTCCGGTGTGTATTCCGGGCGTTTCATAAAGTCCGCTTCGAACACCCCGCCATTTGCCACACAGGCTGCAAGCCGGTGCTCATATGCCGCTGCACGCGGGGCGAGATAACCCCCCATGGAGAGACCTTCGATCACGATCTTATCCGGTGCCACATCAGGGCGTGACACCAGGTAATCCACGATAGGCGTGATGACATGTTCCCAGTCGTGCCGGAACGGGATCCGTTGCTCGCGGATCACGGAACCCTGCCCCGGACCTTCAAAGGTCAGCGCGTTGTAGCCCCGTTTTAACGCCTCGGTCACGTGGATAAAATAGAGTTCCTCTGCCGTCCCGTCAAAGCCGGTGTTATAGATGATGGTCGGTCGTCGCGTACCGGAGGCATCGGGACAGAAGAAATAGCCGGGCAGGGTGGTGTTCTCGTACAGGATCTCCACCGATTCAACCGGTGTCGCAAAATAGGGAAGGGCATTCCGGAAGCATTCGTGGGACAGTGTTGAAGTCTCGTGGATCCTCGGATCGCTCGTGTCTCCGTGGAGGAAGAACTCGGCGCTCCGGTAGTAGCTGGATGCCCGGAGGTATGCATCCCGGGCGCTCACGCCATGTCCGTTCTTTTGGCAGGTATCAGCAATACCCTGCACCCGTTCCGCTGTTTTCCGCCACTCGCGGTACCAGCTCTCAAAATCCCGTTCTTTGATCCGGTACGCGGTCATCAGGCATTCAGAGATCTCTGCCCCACCGGCGATACTTACAGCAAGCACCCGCAGGAACTGGAACGAGAATTCGTAATCGTCAAAATAGCATTTCATCACATCACAACCTAATGGGATATAAGGCGAAGATATTTTAAAAACGATTGTACCGGGATCACTTCGCGCCCACATCACCGGCAGAACGGCATGGCTTTTTTCCCATGCAGTCCAAAGAATCATTACACCGGGAGCATTCCGTTAGTTATTCCGGTTTAGAGCGTCGTCTATGCAGTACCACTTTGCCAGCAGGATCGCACGAGCCCCCGCATCCTTTCTCGATGAACTTTTCCGGGTCTCCGCTGATCCATCCATCATTTCGTTTGCCGGGGGGCTCCCGTCATCCGCACTCATAGATACACAAGGGATCGCCGGGGCAGCACGAGAGGTCATGGAGACAGACCCCGATATCGCGTTACAGTATACGACTACGGATGGTTACCGCCCATTACGGGAATTTATCGCACAGCGTTACCGCAACCGGCTGGGTATTCCTGCAACTGCTGATGAAATCCAGATCGTAAACGGCTCCCAGCAATCTCTCGACCTTTTTGCAAAAATTTTTCTGGACAGCGGAGATCATGTAGCAATGGAACGCCCGGGTTACCTCGGCGCCATCGAAGCCTTCTCTCTCTACGAGCCGGTCATTGACACAGTCCCGCTGGAGGCTGACGGACCGGCACTTGCTGCATTTGAACACCTGATGAACCATACACCGGTGAAATTCTTTTATGGCATACCGAATTCGCAGAATCCTTCAGGCAGGACATACTCGCAGGAGAACCGCAGGGCAATCTCTGAATGCTTAAAAGGCACCAGTACCGTCTTTTACGAGGATGATGCGTTTGGCGAACTCTTCTTTGATCATAAACCCCGGTTGCCGGTGAAGCGGTACCTGCCGGACCAGTCGGTCATTGCCGGATCATTCTCGAAGATTGTTGCACCGGGCATGCGTATCGGTTGGCTGTTTGCCCCAAAAGAGATCCTGCGTTCATTCAACATCGCAAAGCAGGCGGCTGACCTTCACTCAAATTTCCTCTGCCAGAAGATCCTGCACCGGTACCTGACCACACACGATCTCGACACTCATATCAGGATGGTTACCACCACATACCATCGCAAGTGCCGGCTGATGTGTGATCTATTGGATGACCTGCTGCCGATGCTCTCCCACACGACACCCGAAGGAGGTATGTTCCTCCTCGCGACGCTGCCTCCCGGGCTTACCTCTCTTGAGGTATTTAAGGAAGGCGTGCGCAGTAAGGTTGCTGTCCTCCCCGGTACACCGTTCTATGTCGATGGTGGTGGCATGGATACGGTCCGGCTGAACTTCTCGAGCGCAAGTGATGAGCAGATCACCGAAGGCATGCACCGTCTCGCACGGGTGATTAAAAGTCTGTCAGCATCCTGATTGATTATCTCCTGAATTCTCACGTACTATCGAACGTGGAGCCCCAAAAATCGGATGATATAAATAGCGCCATTCCTGACTTTAGAGTACAGGACGCGATACCGTGAAGAAAAAACTGATAAGCCTGCTTATTGTCATGATGCTGTGCGTGATTTTTACAGTCACCATCACGATGGCGGCTGATGCAACTGAGACCACGCCGGCTGAACCCCACATAATGGAGCCCATACCAATTCCAACGACGATCAAAATAGCAGAGCCTACAACTGAGCCGACAACAATCCGGACAACGGAACCCACCGTTCTCCCCACTGTCACTGAACCTACAACAGTCAGGACTACTGAACCCACCGTTCTCCCCACTGTCACTGAACCCACAACAGTCAGGACCACTGAACCCACAATCACCATAACCGAGCCCACCCAAATCGGGGGAGGAACCGGATACTTCGATATCTACGTGAACGTGAACGGCGCAACGGTGATGGTCAATGGCGAGGTGAAAGGAACAACACCCCCCAACCCGGTCATTGCAGAAGTCTACTCAACCGGTGCCCCGGCTACCGTTACCGTCTCTGCACCGAACTACGTCACATGGTCGCAGACTCCCGGTAATCCCCTCGAGGGGCAG